>JAXDJP010000367.1:0-2722 GCA_034665645.1 Actinomycetota bacterium
GTCATGCGTCGCGTGCGCAGCGGAAGCCGGCGAAGAGCTGGCGGCGCTGGGGCAGGTCCCAGTTGCGGAAGGTGTTGCGCACGACGCGCATGCGCGAGGCCCACGAGCCGCCGCGGAGCACCTTGTACCCGGCGCCGAAGAAGACCTCGGAGTACTCCCGGTACGGGTGCGCGCGGAAGCCCGGGTAGCCGCCGAGCTCGCCGCTGGTCCACTCCCAGGCGTCGCCCGCCATGCCCAGCGCGCCGCACGCCGAGGCGCCGTCGGGGTAGGCGCCGGCGGGTGCCGGGCCGAACGCGGTCTGGTCGAGGTTCGCGCGGTCGAGCGACGGCCAGTCGGCGCCCCACGGGTAGCGGTACGAGATGCCCGACGCCGGGTCCCACGCCGCCGCCTTCTCCCACTCGGCCTCGGTGGGCAGGCGCTTCCCGGCCCAGCGGGCGAAGGCGTCGGCCTCGAACCACGACACGTGCATCACCGGCCGCGCGGGGTCGATGTCGCCGACGCGGTCGAAGCGGCGCTCGCTGCCGTCGGCGGCCCAGAACAGCGGCCGCTCGACGTGCCCGGTGGAGCGCCAGGCCCAGCCCTCGGCCGACCACAGCTCGCTGCGCGCGTAGCCGCCGTCGTCGACGAATTCGCGGTAGTCGCCGTTCGTCACGGGCAGCCTGTCGATCTCGAAGCCGGGCAGGTCGATCAGCAGGCTCGGACGCTCGTTGTCGTAGGCGAACCACCAGCCGGGATCGCCCATCTCGAACTCGCCGGCGGGGACCAGCGCCGTTCCACGCGGCGGGTCGGCCGGCGCCGATGGCAGGGCGCGCCGCGCCGGCGACCAGATCTCGGGGCCGGCGAGCTGGATGCACTGGAGCATCGTCTCGTTGTGCTGGTGCTCGTGCTGGACGAGCATCTCCCACACGAACCCGCGCGCGTCGAGGCGGTGCGCCTCGGCCGAGAGGTCCATCGCGTCGAGCAGCGCCAGCGCCCGCTCGCGGACGCCGTCCATGTAGTCGAGCGCCTCGCCGCGACGCAGGTAGGGCACGAAGCCGCGGCGCGCGCGGGGGGTCTCGACGGCGTCGTAGACCTCCATCAGGTCGGGGCGCAGCGGCGCGAGCCCGGAGCGGTTCGAGATCCACAGGTCCTCGAAGGCCGCGATGTGGCCGAGGTCCCACACCAGCGGGCTCATCAGCTTGCTGTGCACGCGCTCGAGGTCGTGGTCGGAGATCGACTCGACCAGCCAGTGCGTGCGTTCCCGAGCGTCCGCCAGAAGGATCCGGATGCGGTCCTTGAGCAGCGGCTCAGCCCCTCCGAGGGGCAGTGTCACGGGATCAGATGGGATCAAGCGTGCCTTCGGTGGCTAAGTCAGTGGGTCCTTACGCCGCACCGGCGCCGGCGGTTCACAGCCCTCACACGAGCACGCAGCTCCCGCCCGTGTGCGCTAAGCCTAACCCCCCGGCCGCCTCGGCTGAAGCTTGGCGCAACCGGCTCTGCCGTCGCGTGAGCGAGCGCTGAGGTAGGGTCCCGGCCGGGGAGCGGGGTGCCACAGCTACTGCGGACAAGACCACTGCCGTTACAGCTGCTGCTGGCGGTCGTCGTGCCGATCGTCTTCGGCGCCATCTGCGGCTGGCTGCTGGGCGTCGACAAGATCGCGTACCTGGTGCTCTCGATCCTCGCGATCCTCGGTGGCTACGTCGCCGGCCAGGAGCACAAGGGGCTCGTGGAGGGCGCCATCCGCGGCCTGGTGGGCGGCGCGCTGTTCGGCGGCTCGATCCTGCTCGTACACGAGGCGACCGGCAAGGCGCCGAAGGCCGACCTCCCCGACCCGAAGATCCTGCTGCTCGCCATCACCGTGGGCGTGGGCGTCTTCCTCGGCGGACTCGGCGGCCGGGCGCGCGGCGCCCACGACGAGGAGGAAGAGGAGGAGGGTCCGCCGTTCGACATCCGGCGGATCAAGCGCTTCGAGCTGATCGGCTTCGCGGGCTCCGCCATCCTGCTGTTCTCGCTGTTCCTGACCTGGTTCTCCACGAGCTGCCCCACGGAGGCGGCCGCCCGGAAGGCGCGCCAGCTCGGCGACGCCGGCAGCTGCAACGGAAACTCGATGCTGCACGGCACGGTCGGCGACTTCAACGCCTTCAAGACCTACGGGATCCTCGACGTGCTGCTCGTGGCCGCCTGCATCGCGCCGTTCGTGCTCGCCTACATCATCGCCCGCGGGCACGAGCTGACCTGGCGGCCGGGCGAGGTCACGATGATCGTCGGCATCGTCGCGTTCGCGCTGATCCTCGTGAACGGCGTGATCTTCGGCAGGCCCGGCGGCGACAGCCCGTCCAACGTCGAGATCTCGCTCGGGGTCGGCTACTACGTCGGTCTGTTCGGCTCGTTCATGATCGCTTTCGGGGGTTTCGTGAGACAGGCATCCGCTGTACGGTCGCGCAAGCCACCCGGAGTCCTGTAGCCACCTGATGCCCGACACGACCGGGGCCCGCCCCGACCGCAACCTCGCCATGGAGCTGGTGCGCGTGACCGAGTACGGCGCGCTGGCGGCCGCGCGCTGGGTGGGCATGGGGGAGAAGGAGTCGGCCGACGGCGCCGCCGTGGACGCCATGCGCCTGATGCTCGACACCGTGCGGATGGACGGCGTCGTGGTGATCGGCGAGGGCGAGAAGGACGAGGCGCCGATGCTCTACAACGGCGAGCACATCGGCGACGGCTCGCCGCCGCAGACCGACATCGC
>JAXDJP010000368.1:0-3261 GCA_034665645.1 Actinomycetota bacterium
GATGTCGAAGCGCGCCGGCACGATCGAGACGCTCGACGACCTGCTCGACGACATCGGCGTGGATGCCGCGCGCTGGTTCCTGGCCTCGCGCAGCCACGACACGACGCTCGACGTGGACCTCGAGCTCGCTCGCAGCGAGTCCCAGGACAACCCCGTCTACTACGTGCAGTATGCGCACGCCCGGATCGCGTCGTTCCTGCGCAAGGCTGGGGAGGAGCGGGTAGAGCAGGCGCTCGCGGCAGACCTTCGCGCCAGCTCAGAGCGCTTCCACCCCTCGGCGCGGGCGCTGATGAAGCGGCTGCTGGAGCTGCCGGGCGGGATCCGCGACGCCGCGGAGCGCCGCGCGCCCCACCGCATCACCACATACGCGACGGAGACCGCCCAGGACTTCTCCGCCTTCTACCGCGACTGCCGCGTTGTCGGCGCGGCCGAGGAGGGCGGTGACGAGGATGTGCGCATCGCCATCGCGGTGCTCACGATGCGAGTGCTGGCGCAGTCGCTCGACCTGCTCGGGGTCGAGGCGCCAGAGCACATGTAGATGGCCCGTCTCGCTCTCGCATGCTCACTGGCGCTGACGCTTGGGGTCGCAGCGCCGGCCGCCGCCGCCGATCGCTACGTGCCGATGAAGGTTCCGCCCGGTCCGGGGCCGGCGAAGTACGACCGCGTCTTCGAGAAGCAGATCGGGCCGGCCGGGGCGAAGAACGTGCTGGTGCTCGTGCCTGGCACGAACGGAGGCGCGGGCGGCATCGTGCCGGTGGCGCGCGACATCGTGCGGCGCGTGCCGCGGCTCCAGGTGTGGATCGTCGACAGGCGCGAACAGGCCCTCGAGGACACGTCGGTGTTCAGGACCGGCGACCCGCAGCGCGCCCAGGACTACTACCTCGGCTTCCAGTACGAGCGGGTGGCGGGAGAGGACGCGAAGTTCGCCGCGGAGTGGGGCCTGAAGCTCCAGCTGTCGGACCTCCGCAGCGTCGTGAGGCGGGCGGCCAAGGGTGGGCGGCGCGTGATCCTGGGCGGGCACTCGGCAGGAGCATCGACCGCCGTCGCGTACGCGGCGTGGGACTTCGGCGGCCATCCCGGCTACCGCGACATCGTCGGGCTCGTGCTGATCGACGGCGGCCTTCTCGGAAGCTTCAAGTCGGCGAACCTTGCGCGGGCCAGGAGCGAGCTGGCCGACATCCGCTCCGGGCGGGTCTTCCTCGACATCCTCGGCCTCGGGCTGCCCGAGATCAACGGGATCTTCACGGAGGTCGGTGCGCTGTGGGCCTACACGCGGCCCGATGATCCATCGGTTCTCCAGCAGTACCCGCTGCTCCCCGACTTCGTGAAGCCGTCGGTGCGCGTGACCAACGAGGCTCTGTTCGGCTACGCCTTCGACGAGACGACCTCGCCCGAGCTGCTCGACATCATCCACATCCGCGCCGGCGGGCTCGCGGAGAGCGGCGACCCGAGGTCCTGGCAGGACGGCGAGCTCACGCCGATCCGCCGCCACGCGCGGGCGTGGGCCGCCGAGGCGCCGAACGCGACCGAGTGGTACTACCCGCGCCGGCTCCTGCTCGACATCGACGCCGCGAGCCGGCTGCGCCAGACCCCGGCCGCCCGCTTCCTCGGCCTGCGGCTGAGGTATGGCAGGCGCATCGACGTCCCGCTGTACGCATATTCGACGGACCTCACCGAGGGTCGTGTGGCGCGCGGCGCGCGCCGGCTGGTAGCGCTCTCGCGGATCGGGAACTCGAGAGTCGTGGACGATCGCAACGCCGCCCACCTCGATCCGCTATCGGCCGCGCCGAGCACGAACCGCTTCCTGAAGACGGTCGTGCCGTTCCTCCGGCGCCACATGCGCGCGCCCGCGGTCGCTACAGCTCGCTGAAGAAGTTCAAGTTCAGGTCGTCCATCGCGCGCAGCGCCTCGGCGTTCAGCCGGGTCAGCTCGTTCGTGTAGAGGAGGACGCCCATCGCCACCAGGATCACCCCGGACACGAACGTGATCGCGGAGTAGTGGTTGCGGAAGAACTTGAAGAAGCCGGAGAAGGTCGAGAAGGCAAGCGCGCTCAGGATGAACGGCACGGCGAGGCCGAGCGCGTAGAAGGCGAGCAGCACGCCTCCCTTGCCGACCGTCGACTCGCTTGAGGCGGCCGTGAGGATGGCGCCGAGCGTGGGGCCGGTGCACGGCAGCCAGGCCACCGCGAACGCCAGCCCGGCGATGATCGGCCCGCCGGTGTGCGCGCGGCGCATCAGCTCCTCGGGCCGCCACTCACGGTTCAGCTTGGGCACGAAGAGCGTGGCGATGAACAGCACGCCCATCGCGGCGATCACCACCCCCGAGATCTGACGCAGCACGGCACGGTGGTCCTGAAGCGTCTGGCCGAGCCCCGTGGCGGTCATCCCGAGCGCGACGAACATCACCGTAAACGCGAGGCAGAAGAGCAGAGCTGGTCCCAGCACCTGGCGCCGCGCGCGCCCCTCCTGGATGTCCGCGAACGAGACGCCGGAGATGGTGGAGAGATAGCCGGGCACGAGCGGCAGCACGCAGGGGGAGATGAACGAGATGAAACCCACCCCGAAGGCGGCGAAGACGGTGGCGTCGACCGATTCCTGGGCGATCACAGGTCGTAGCGCTCCATGTCGTCGTCGAGCCGCGAGCCGTCGGCGCCGGCGAGCGTCCCGCCCCGGCGCCCTCCGGGTCCGCCGCCTCGGCGCCGCCAGCGCATCACGGCGAAGGCGATCCCGCCGGCCGCGAGCACGATGCCGAGGGCGGGGACCACGTACACCAGCACGTCACCGAAGCTGTCGTCGCCCTGGTCGCCCGGAAACGCCAGCACGCTGTCGCCGTACTCCTCCACGAGGGCCTGCTTCACCTGGTCCTTCGACTTGCAGCTGGCGATCAGGCGCTCGATGTAGGCGCGCTCGTGCTGCGCCTGCGGCGCCTCGCTGGCAAGGCCGAGCGGCGTGCCGCAGACCGGGCACATCACCTCGTCCTCGATGTCGGCAAGCGTCGTCTTGGGGCAGTCCCCGGCAGACGCGGCTGCCGGCAACGCAAGGAGCGCGAGCGCCACGAGCAGCGCCGCGCGCCTCACAGCAGCGGCTCCACTTCGGATCGCATGAACTGCTCGTCCACCGGGCCGCGGCGCACCGCCGTGATGCGGCCGTGTGGGTCGATGACGAACGTCTCCGGATACTGCACCACGCCGAAGGTCTCGATCCCGTGGCCATCCTTGTCCTTCAGCATCGGATAGCTGAGGTCGTACTGCTTGATGAAGGC
>JAXDJP010000369.1:0-3491 GCA_034665645.1 Actinomycetota bacterium
CGTCACTTGGGACTGCATAATCAGCGTTTACCTCGGAGTTTTCTGTCGGGGAGATAACTCGCGGCGACGGGGGTCCCGACTTCGTGAATAGCAACGCAAGGGTGGCGGCGGTCATGAGGGCGATGACGACTAGCAGCGCCTTAAGGGGCGAGATACCGGAGGCCGCCGGTGGGGGATCTAGGTGGCTGTAGGGCCCAGCTTTCGAGTCTTCCGTGATGTCCCCCCGGCCCCCTGGCTCCGCAAATCAGGCAAACAGTTCTTACCAGGGCAGAGTTACATCCTGCAACTGAGGGAGTTACCTCGCAAGTGGCGCAAAGCACACTCCCGGACCTGACAGTCAAGTAACCGTTCGCTACGTTGGGAGTCCAAGAGACGAAAGAACAGATCCCAAGGGTGGGAAGGAGCGGAATGTCGACTGCGAACATGCTCGATGAATTGCGGGGGGCAGGCCTCCTTTTCGAAGCTCAGATGACCGACAAGTCGCGCGATTGGCTGCGGCGCCGAGGCATCGACCCGGAGGCAACTGCCGAGGAAGCCGAAGGCGATTGGGCCGGCGACCTCGTCGAGTGCGTCAGCGCGATCGACCGCTAAGCAACCCAAGTCTCATCGAAGCCCCGGTCCGCCGGGGCTTCTCCGCGCCTGAAAGAGAAATCGACAGGCCCGCACGAAGCTAGACTCCATCCGAGGGAAAGGGGTGGAGGGTGCGCAAATTTCGAAAGTTCTCGATCGGTGCAGTCGCGCTTGGCGTGGTCGCGGTGTTTCTACCAACGCAGTCGGCGCTTCCACAGGTTCCTCAGCAGCTTCAAGCGAACCGCCACGTGGAGCCGATCATCTTGCAAGGTTCAGCGCTCCCGGCCTGGTCACGGGAGCCCGCCGGTGGTCAAGCGAACCCATACCCGAGCGGCGCAAGCGACGACGTACCCAATAATCCTTTGGGACACATCCGTGATGCGCACAATGGACGCCTCTTTGCGGCCGATGACCCGACCGGTGAGCTAGGTAAGAAGCCTGAACGGATCGCCGCGTACAAGTGGACGGGCACCACGTTCCAAGAGGTTCCCGTGCAGATCGACCAGCGCTTTCCTTATTTCCTCGCCAACGCTAACTCTGACTTCGGTTTTTATTCCGGGACAGACGAAGAACTTACCTATCAGTGGGACGAGGAGTCTTGGAAAAAAGTAAGCGGAGCGTGCGAAGCGAAATACGACGAGAATAACGACCCCAGCAAAAACCAGGACGCGATCAAGTTCATTGGCGCAAAGGGCGATCCGGTGCTGGACCCCATCAAAACGCTGGACGACGACGACGAGATCGTCTTCATGAACTCGGACGCCGGAGCGCAAGCCAACCCAATGGCCGCACCACCCGAAGGCGTTACGAATGCTGAGCACCAGGAGATCCAACTCACGGATCCCCTGACGGGCGGGCTCAGCTACGTCTACCTCTTCCTCAAAGACGGCGGATCTTCATTCAACGCAGATAACGGCTACGTGCACTACGAAAGAGCCGATGACGCCGATCTATGGCTGGACAGGACCACCTTCACGGACGAAGACCCGGAGAAGCTGGGGACCTCGAACACCGGCTACGGCCCGAACTTAAGCGGGACGGTGTGCAGCCAGCACGACAGTGACTCTGATGGGATCGCGAATCAGACCGACCCCGACGACGATAACGACGGGATACCCGACGCCCAGGACAATTCGTTCAACAAGGGCGACGAGACTTTCATAGAGACTGTTCCTCGAACCTCCACGGACCGATTCCCCCGCGACGCCGTCACCGTGACTACGGATGCATACAAGTGGCATGCATCCGGACGATGGATGGTCCGGAGCATGCAAGTCACGAAGCCCGGTGCCGCAGGGCAGTACGGCCCAGATCTGGTAGACCGCTGGAAAGGACGGGCCTTCCAACAAACCCCCGACTCAACGGTTTCCGTCGTCGGCTTCGAGGATGAGCAGGTGAACTGGGAAGCGAACTCTGCCCTGCTCGGCGAGCGCATGGGCCCGGTCCGCGCCATCAGAGAGATATGGGGAGCCGACTCCGGGACCAACACGACGAAGCGCGAGTACTTCTACCGCGACCTCATCGTCAACCGCTACTTCCTGCGGGTGCACCCGATCCCTCCGGACGGCTTGTACACATCTTGGGATCACAATCACGACACCGTGGCTCGCTACTTCAACGAGAACAACGTGTTACTAAAACCCGAAGGCCACCCGATTGACGGGCAGAACGACGACGTTGGTCAGTTCGACACGATCCCGTTCAACCGAGATTGCATCCCCACTACACCCACCTTCCCCGACCCAACAAAGTGCGCCCAGGAGAGTCCCGCCTATTTCGATGCCACCGACCCCACGTTCTCGAAGCCTCTGGCGGTCTACAACTGGGAAGAGGTGTCGGGCAAGGCCGACAATGGCTCCTTGGTGTACATGTTCCAGTTGAACAACGTGCAAGCGGGAGCGAACCCGGCGATCATCCCCTACTACCGCGACGATGCCTGCTTCGACGATGGAACCGGTGACGATCCCTCGCCGAGGCCATGGCCGGGCGAAGCACAGAACGACTCTCGACTGGTAGCGATGGGCTATGGGAGTCGGCCTTGCTACGCCGAAGATCCCGTCACGCATCAGCCCACGGCGCCCGGCCCGTGGAAGCAAGGCTGCTTCGCTTGTCACGGGATCCATTTCCTGATCACACACGACACCGACAACGCGTGGCAAACGAAGCCGACCACCGAGGTCGACGGACAGCAGTATCAGTGGGCCGTCCCGACTGGCGCTCCCACCAATATCGGTGACCCGTACGCCAACACCGTGAAGTTCGCCACGGTTCCGGTCGCCGTCCTCATCCCCGTCGGTGGTTCGACAACAACGACGACCACGACAACGACGACCACGACAACGATTCCCGCAGGCACCACCACCACCACATCGACGGGGTCGACGACAACCACCACACCGACGGGCTCGACCACCACAACGACTCCGACGGGGTCGACGACCACCACCACGCAGCCCGTCACGACGACAACGCAGCCCAACCCGCCGAACCAACCCGGCAAGGCGGCGACATCGATCAAGTCGGACAAGAGCAAGGTGGGCTACTACGAACGCTTCCAACTGTTCGGCAAGGTGACGGGATCGGCCGGCTGCGACGCTCCTTACGACGTGCGCATCTACAAGCAGCGCGCCGACAAGGGCTTCTACCGTCAGATCGCTACCACCGGCACCAACGCGAACGGGGAATGGAACATCAACGTGTCGTCCAAGATGGATTCGTCGTACGCGGCGCAGCCCGTACCGACGTCAACCTGCACCTCGGACTACTCCGATTCCGTGGCTGTGAAGGTGCACGCCAAAGTAGGTCTGTTCGATCGGGCGAAGCACTGCCGCGGGAGCTACGCGGTGTCGGGACATGTGTGGCCGAGGAAGCCCGGGACCAAAGTCGTTCTTCGTAAGAAGGATCGACTCCACGTCCTCGAC
>JAXDJP010000370.1:0-2692 GCA_034665645.1 Actinomycetota bacterium
CGGCTGGATTCATGCGCTCACCCAACTGGCGAACCCCATCGGTACGGTCTATCTCATTGACGAGTTTGTTCCCTTCGCCAACGTTGACGACCCGATCGGTATCGGCGTGGGCGTGGTGGCCACCGAACTGATGACCGCGGTACTCGTCTCGGTACCGCTACAGCGCAGGCTCGGTCACGGCCGCTGGCGGTCGATCCATGTGCTGACGTACGCGTCGTTCACCCTGATCGCCGGCCATGTCCTGCTGTCGGGCTCCGACGTCGGCCCGCTCTACGCGAAGGTGCCGATCGTTGGTCTGTGGCTGAGCACCCTGGTGCTGTGGCTGGGCCTGTCCGGCTGGAACCGTACAGCCGCAAGGACATCGGCGGACGGAGCCGGCCGCGATCAGCGCGTCGGGAGCGCCGAGGTGGCGGTCGACGCGGACAAGTGCGCACGGTTCGGTTTCTGCGAACAGGAGGCGCCGGCGGTCTTCGAGCTACGCGGGGACGGCCGGCTCGGCTACCGGAAATCGGTGCCGGCGGACCAGATTGCCGAGGTGAACCGGGCAGTGCAGGTCTGCCCGGCGCGGGCGATCAAAATGAAGCGTGTGGGGCCGCGGATGGAGCCCTATGACCAACCGGCGGGAGCCAACGGTCGCATCATCGAACCGAGGGCCAACACGAACGGTGTACGCCGTCGTGGGCCGCGGTAGGGACGGACAGCTCCGGCATCAGCTCACTGCGGTTCGCGCTGCGCCCAGCAAACGCAATCGTGCCCAACTGGTCCTCAGCCGTTGGAGTAGATGCCGTGCGGCGTGAGCAGGACTGCGGTACGTCGCTCAGCGGCCATTACCCGGTCATAGCTGTCCCAGTCGTCGTGGCTGCCGCCGGCTGCGGTGAAGATCGCGCGTAGGAGAAGTCGAACGTTGTCGCGGTCGACGCCGTTCGCCGGGTCGTCCGGACCGATGAGATCCACCGGACCTTCGGCGGCCACCCATTGCCATCCCGCACGCACCACCACCGTTGCCCGCGGCCGGGCCCGCAGATTGGTGAGCTTGCGGCTGCCCCCCATGGCGACGAAGCAGACGGCCGGCCGGCCTGTCACGGGGTGGTCGAGGACGCCGCAGTTCACCACCGTGGACTGGATGCGGTCGTCGGCGTGCAGGGTGGACACCACGCACAGCCCACGATCACCCGGGATCAGGGCGGCGAAGTCGCCGAGGTTGGTCATGAAGCCACACAATAGTGCGATCCGGCATGATCATGCCGGGTCCTCAGTCAGCCGCGTGTGAGTGGCGCGGTGAAGCCGATCCAACGAACCGCGCCTCCGACATGCGTCCCGGCGGCTTCGCCCCGCCAAGGATGGGAGACCAGGTACGCATGGTCACGACCCGGACGGCACCTGTGTTTCCCATGGTCGGCTGGATAGTTCAGGTCGGCTCGTGCCGCGTGTCTGGTGTGGCAACCGTGCTGGCCCACCGCTGTATCACCGCGTACGCCGTGGTTGCGTTGCTCATCAGGCCGATGGCGTGACCGCTGCCGGCGAGAAGGTATCCGGTGACCGCGGGTACCGCTGCTCCGAGGAACCCGCGTTCCTGCGCCACCATCGCGTCGGCGCTCGAACAGTCCGTGGCGTGCGGCCCGCAAAACAGCGGGTCGGAGGAACCGAGTACCAGCAGCACCGGTACCCGGATATCGAGCCGAGCCGTGAGTGCGCCTGGGAACCCGGATACCTCCGCGTCGGTCATCAGGTCCTTGTGCGCCTCGTCGTAGGCCGTGACCGCCGCGTCGGCCGGGCCGGGATCGTAGAAGATCCGTCGCCGGGTTCCTGGCCGGGTCGTGAGGTATCCGGGGTCCAGTGTGGGCGAGAACTGGGGGTCCTGACTGGCCGGCACCAGACTCAGGGCATCACCGAGCAACGGCACGGCGACCGCGAGGTGGTGGGTCGCTGCGGTGAAGACGGCCGCGTCGACGTCGTGGTAGTGACTGACCTCCAGCCAGGAGAAGAAGGTGCCAAACGACCACGACACCTCGATGACCCGCGCGAAGCTGGTCGGGCCGCGTGGTCCTGGTACGCCGCGGCCGGGGCCGGCTCCTCGAAGGGCCTGCACAACCTGATGGATCACCCACACACCGGCGTCGACGGTCGTCCGCGCACTGGCCGGGTGGGAGCTGCGCCCGGTGCCGATCATGTCGATGGTCAAGGTGGCGTAACCGGCGCGCAGCGCGGTCGATACGAACGAGTACCGGTCGGTGCCGGCGGGGTCCGGATAGTCCCAGTACTGCCCGTTGTACAGACATCCGTGGACCAGCAGCTGCACCGTCGTGGGGGTCGCTCCGGCCGGCAGGCACAGGCGCAGCGCGACCTGCTGGTCCACGGGTTCGGTCGGGCCGAGTGAGACGGCGAGCGCGCTGTCAACGCAGCTGCCGGGGCGGGTCGTGGACGGCACTGCCGATGCTGGGGCTGCCAGGAGCGCCGACAGCAGCGCGATCGTGGCGGCTATCGTCTTCGCTGAACTCATGATGCCTCCTGCGTAACACCATCCCATCGGCGCGACCCTAGACCGCCCGGGACGCGCACCGACGGACACCGTCGCACAGACGTGACGTCCGGGCGTGGCTCGCTGACGGGTCGGCCTGCGTTGGCTGGCCCAATACCCGTGTCGCTCGGCCGAGGACGCCCGAGCGTCGGTCGCGAACGCTCGGAGGCGGTT
>JAXDJP010000371.1:0-2542 GCA_034665645.1 Actinomycetota bacterium
TGTCGCCGGACGAGGAGCTCGACGCGTCCGACGGGTTCGACGCGGGCGCCACCACCCGCTCGACCGCCGTCCAGCCCGTCACGCCCGCGGCCTTCGACCCCGCCGACATCGGCGCGCCCGCGCCGCCCAAGCGCCGGCTGAGCCGGCTGCTGGTCACCGGTGACTCGCTGTCGACGCCGCTCGACATCCAGCTCGCGCGCAAGCTCGTCGACACCCCGGTCGAGGTCTTCCGCGAGCCGCACCTGGGCACGGGCATCTCGAAGACGTTCACGGTCGACTGGGGCGAGCTCTCCGCCGCGCAGGTCCGCCGCCGCCGCCCGGACGCCGTGGTGCTGTTCATCGGCGCCAACGAGGGCTTCCCGATGCGCGGACCCGACGGCTCCGACGTGAAGTGCTGCGGCGCGCCATGGG
Source organism: Actinomycetota bacterium (assembly GCA_034665645.1). Classification (GTDB taxonomy): domain Bacteria; phylum Actinomycetota; class CADDZG01; order CADDZG01; family WHSQ01; genus JAUJNU01. The sequence goes on from JAXDJP010000371.1 coordinate 412, forward strand.
CGGCCGTGTACGCGAGCCGGGTGCGCAAGATCACCGACACCTACCGGCGCGACGGCGCCGCCCGCGTCTACTGGATCACGCTGCCGGCAGCCCGGGACCGGGCGCGGGCGCGGATCGGGCGGACGGTGAACGCTGCGATCGAGGCCGCGATAGCGCCGTGGCGCGCGCAGGTGCACCTGATCGACGCCGGAGCCATCTTCACGCCGGACGGCTATCGCGACGCGATGGACGTCGCCGGCCGCCGGACCATCGTCCGCCGCGCGGACGGCATCCACCTCAACGACGCGGGCGCCGGCCTGCTCGCCACGCGCGTCCTCGCGGCGATCTCGCGCGAGTACGACTACGGCCCGGGCTGATCGGCGCGGGAGGCCTGCGGTCGCGGCCGGACCGCGATCGCGTGGAAGACGCGCTTGCCGTTCGGCGTCCGGATGTCCTTGCGCGTCTTCCGGAGCCGGCCGGAGCAGAGGTGCTTCCTGGCCAGCACGCCGGCGATCCGCGGGATCGCCTCGATGGTCGTGGCCGGTCCGTCGTGCATGAGCATGATCCCGCCGGGCTTGAGGCGGCGCGCCGCGGCCACGATCCTGTCGACCGACGCTCCGAGGTAGTCGCGCGAGTCGACCGTGGTGAGGACCTCGAGCAGGCCCTGGCGCTTGATCTCCTTGCGCACCCGCTTGTTGTCCACCATGAACGGGGGACGCAACACGGTCGGCTCGGCTCCGGCGAGGTCGCCCAGCGCGGTCTGCGCGTCGGCGATCTCGGCGCTCAGGCGGGGGGCGTCGAGCCGTCTGAGGTCGAGGTGGTCGAACGTGTGGTTGCCCACCCACATGCCGGCGTCGACCTCGGCGCGGACGTCGTCCGGCCGGGCCACCGCGCTGGACCCGATGTTGAACATCGTCGCCCGGAGATGGTCGCGCTGCAGCGCCTCCAGCAGGCCGGCGGTCGTCGCGGTCGGCCCGTCGTCGAACGTCAGCCCGACGTAGCCGTTGGCGCAGCGCTTCGCCTGCGCGGCGGCGGGCGCCGCGCGGACGTCGACACCGAGGCGGCGCAGCTTCGCGACCACCAGCCGTGAGGCGATCCGGGCGCCGGCCTTCGTGAGATGGATCCCGTCGCGCTTCTCGCGGATCCGGACCTTCTTGCCGTGGCGCACCATGTAGGCCCGGTAGGTCCCCCCGGGGGTCAGCACCGCGGCGAGGTCGACGACCCGCACGCGCGGGAGCCCGATCGCCGCGCGTGCGACGGCGGCGTTGACGGCGGCCTCCTCCGGCCAGCGGTCTGGGTCGCGCTGGTAGGGGAGGTTGAGCCAGACGACCGCTCCCTTGCCCGCGCGGGAGTACGTCTGCATGACCGCCCGCGCCCGCTCGGCGTAGGCGTCGACGTACTCGGCCTCGCAGCAGCGGGCCACACCGTCGGCCGTGGGCAGGTCGCGGCCGTCGCCCATGCCGAGCGAGATGACCGTCGCGTCCGGCCGGTAGGCCCGCACCTGCTTGCGCGGCAGCTTGGCCCAGTCGACCACGAAGGGCCGGCTGATCCCGGACCCCACGTAGACGTCGCTGATCGTTCGCGCCTTCCCCGAGAGCGCGTGCCGTAGCGCGCGCGTCGTCGACTCCATCATCGAGTCCCCGGTCGACAGCACGGTCGGCCGGCCCGCGGGATAGTGCCGCTGCACGACGACCAGCGACCGGGACACGGTCTGCATCGGGTAGCTCGCCTCGACCCGCCACTCGCCCGCGTGCGACGCCCGGAAGACGCGGTGGACGATGAACTGGGCCGGCGGCATCTCGGCCTGCTCGCACCGTCGCTTCCCGTCCGGCCGCACCGCGCAGATGCCCACGTTCAGGTTGCCCTGATGCCAGCTGTCGAAGACGGAGACGCGGAAGTTGTCGCCCAGATCGACGTCGTGCGCGACGCGGACCGTCAACCGGTCGGCGCACGACGGCGTCGTCACGGCGACCGGCGCGCTGCGCTCGACGCCCGCGGTCGCCGCGAAGACGCGCTGGTCCCGGCAGGACCATGGCGTCTGGGCTTCGACGCCGGCCGGCGTCGGCTTCGACGCCAGCCCGACGTCCGCGCCGTCGACCACCTCGACGATGCGCAGATCGGCCGCCGCCGGCGTCGCCGACGCGACGAGGTG
>JAXDJP010000372.1:0-2842 GCA_034665645.1 Actinomycetota bacterium
GCCGTTCATCATGGCCCGGCTCGTCGAGCGCAAGGCCGTCCAGAACATCAAGGCGGCCAAGAAGATGGTCGACTCGATGATCCCCGAGGTCTGGGACGTGCTCGAGGAGGTCATCCAGGAGCATCCGGTCCTTCTCAACCGCGCGCCGACGCTCCACCGCCTGGGCATCCAGGCGTTCGAGCCGGTGCTGGTCGAGGGCAAGGCGATCCAGGTCCATCCGCTCGTCTGCCATGCGTTCAACGCGGACTTCGACGGTGACCAGATGGCGGTCCACGTGCCGCTGTCGGCCGAGGCGCAGGCTGAGGCCCGGCTGCTCATGCTGTCGGCGAACAACATCCTGTCGCCCGCGCACGGCGGCCCGCTCGCCGTGCCCACCCAGGACATGGTGCTCGGGTCGTACTACCTCACGTTCGGCCCCGACGACGAGGAGCTCGCGGAGCGCGAGAAGCTCGTGCGCGGCGGCAAGTGGGACGAGAAGAAGTTCGGCCGGCGCCCGCACGTGTTCCGCTCCGACCAGGAGGCCCAGCTCTCCTACGAGCACGGCATGGTGGACCTCCACGACCTGGCCGAGTACCGGCCCTCGGACGCGGCCGAGCACGTGCTCACGACCGTCGGCCGGATCATCTTCAACGAGCGAATCCAGCGCGAGCTGGAGGAGTCGCTCGCCGAGGACTACCAGGCCGACACCTGGGAGTGGGTCAACCACCCGCTCAAGAAGCGCGACATGAACGACCTGATCGAGGGGCTCGTCGAGCGCTACGGCCCGCATGCCATCGCGCTCGTGCTCGACGCGTTCAAGGAGCTCGGCTTCCACTACGCGACGCAGGCCGGCATCTCGATGTCGAAGAACGACGTGGTCGTGCCGCCGGAGAAGGAGCAGATCCTCGACCGCTACGAGGACGAGGTCGCGGAGATCCAGGGCCAGTACGACACGGGCCTGATCTCGGGCGAGGAGCGCCACGAGGCCGTGGTCGACAAGTGGACGGCCGCCACGGAGGAGGTCGCGGAGGCGATGATCGAGAACTTCGACCATCTCAACCCGATCTACATGATGGCCAACTCCGGTGCCCGCGGATCGTTCAAGCAGATCCGCCAGCTCGCCGGCATGCGCGGCCTGATGGCGAATCCGAAGGGCGAGATCATCGAGCGCCCGATCAAGGCCAACTTCGTCGAGGGCCTGTCCGTGCTCGAGTACTTCATCTCCACCCACGGCGCGCGCAAGGGCCTCGCGGACACGGCGCTCCGTACGGCGGACTCGGGCTACCTGACCCGCCGGCTCGTCGACGTCTCCCAGGACGTGATCATCCGCCAGGAGGATTGCGGCACCAAGGAGTTCATCGAGATGCCGCTGCACAACGACGAGGGCAAGCCCAACGACAAGCTCCTCGGACGCATCGCGGCCGCGAAGTTCGAGACGAAGCGGGGGCGCGACCTCCTCAAGAAGGGCCAGGAGATCGAGCAGTCGGACCTCGACACGATCGCGGAGGCCTACGGTGACGAGAAGGTCGGCGTACCGGTGCGCTCGGTTCTCAAGTGCGAGGCCGAGACCGGTATCTGCCAGAACTGCTACGGCGAGGCCCCGGCAACGGGCAAGCTCGTCGCGATCGGCGACGCGGTCGGCATCATCGCCGCGCAGTCGATCGGGGAGCCCGGCACGCAGCTCACCATGCGCACGTTCCACACCGGCGGCGTCGCCGGCGCGGACATCACGCACGGCCTGCCGCGCGTCGTCGAGCTGTTCGAGGCGCGCAAGCCGAAGGGCCTCGCCCAGCTCGCCGAGGTCGACGGCAAGGTCCAGGTCGAGGACACCGAGTAGGCGCGCAAGGTGATCATCACCGACGCCGCCGGCGAGGAGCACGCGTACACGTTCCCGCGCCGGACGCGCCTGTTCGTCGAGCCCGGCGACAAGATCACCGCCGGCACGCAGCTCAACGAGGGCTCCGTCTACCCGCACGACATGCTCGACATCAAGGGGCGGACCGAGACCGAGACGTACCTCGTCCGCGAGGTGCAGAAGGTCTACAAGTCCCAGGGCGTCGACATCAACGACAAGCACATCGAGATCATCATTCGCCAGATGATGAAGAAGCTGCGCGTCGACCAGAAGGGCGACTCGAACTACCTCCCGGGCCAGTTCGTGGACCGGCACGAGATGCGCAAGGAGAACCTGCGCCTCAAGAAGGAGAAGTCGGAGCAGGCGGAGGTCGCGGAGATCATCCTCGGCATCACGAAGGCCTCGCTCGCGACCGAGTCGTTCCTGTCGGCGGCGTCGTTCCAGGAGACCACCAAGGTCCTCACGGACGCGGCGCTCGAGGGCAAGACGGACCGCCTGCTGGGGCTGAAGGAGAACGTGATCATCGGCAAGCTGATCCCGGCGGCCACCGGGCTGAAGCGCTACCGGACCCTCGAGATCGAGCCGTCCGAGCCGATCGCGCGCCCGACGCCCGAGGAGATCGGGCTGCTCGACGAGTCGGAGCTGGCGGCCGAGCTCGGCCTCACCGGCGACGGCGGGATCGAGGGCTTCAGCTTCGGCAACGGCGGCGGCGACGGCGACATCTCGTTCGGCGAGGAGCTCGCCGACCTGGGCGCGACGCCGCCCAAGGAAGAGGACTAGCCGCAGGCATTGCGCTGGACCGTGGCGGCTCGGCCACGGGTCCTGTCGCTTCGCACCTCCGCATCCGCGCCACGGCGCGGCTTGCGCTTCTCGGAACGCGGCCTTACGTTGGGACTGGACCCGCTATGGCTCTCGTTCGCTGCTGCCTACTTGCCTTGATTGCGCTTGCGTTGCCCGCGAGCGCGCACGCAGCCACACTCGTCGCCGACTACCGCTTCGACGACTCGC
>JAXDJP010000373.1:0-3275 GCA_034665645.1 Actinomycetota bacterium
CTCGCGAGCGATCACGCCGGACAACTCCATCTGGAACCCGCTCAGGCGACCTTCTTCATGAGTCTCAACACACGTGCCGCTCCTTTCGACGACGTCGTGGTCCGCCGAGCCGTGAACTTCGCGGTCGACCGGGGCAAGGTGCAGAGGCTGATCGGGTTAGCGACGCGCCCTACGTGTCAGATCTTGCCGCCGAATTTCCCCGGTTACGTGGCCTACTGCCCCTACACCCGTCGACCCGGCGTCGCTTGGACCGCTCCCGACCTTCCGAAGGCCAAAAGCCTCGTAAGAGAATCGGGCACGGCCGGAACGAAAGTGACCGTGTGGTCCGCCCCGAGCTTCTTCCCACGCGTATCCAGTTACTTCGCCGATCTCCTGAGAGACCTTGGCTACCGCGTTGCGCTCAAGAAGGTGGACGACGGTGAATATCAGAGCGCCCTTTACGGGCGGCCCCGCCGGTCACAGATCGCCTTCGCCGGGTGGACCACGGACTACCCCGCGGGATCGAGCTTCATCGGGGCCCTCTTCAAGTGCGGCGTCCCATTCAACGACAGCGGGTTTTGCGATGAGGAGTTGAACCAGAGGATGGCGCGAGCGGCTCGACTTCAGACGACGGATCTCCAGGCGGCGTACCGACTCTGGACGTCGATAGATCACGATCTTGTGGACGTGGCCCCGTCGGTTCCACTCGTAGCGCGGTATTGGGTGAATCTCGTATCTCGGCGGTTGGGCAACTTCCAGGTCAACACCCTCGGACTGCTCGTCGACCAGATGTGGGTCCGCTAGGAGTCTCGGCTGTTTCAGTGCCGCTAAGAACCTGAAGGCAAGTTCTTCTTGACCTCCGCCCCGAAGAAGAACTCGCCGGGGTCTTGGTATTCCTTATTGTCGGCGGCCTTTGACCCCTCGATGATCTGGGGGTGGGTGAGCCTGGCGTTCTCCACTATCTCTGGGTGAACTGAGCGCTCGTCATACATACACAGGATCGTCACCGGCGACGGGCCAAACGCAAGGTTCACAAGAGACTCGTACTGGTTCCACGCCCGGATTTCCGTTTTGGAACGTCCGGGCCAGCCGGGGTCCCCGATGATGCGCGCCCACGGAGCGCCCATCGAAAGTTTGTTGTCTAGGAATTTTCGATAGGCGTTCATGGCGGAGACCGGGGACCCGTACCAAGCGTCCGCAGCAACAAACTCTACCTGGGACGAGCTCCGACCCAACTGGTCCTTCAACATCCCGAATTTCTCTTTCGTCGTTATGGCTAACAGAGCCTCGGATCGCTCGATGCCATCGCTGAGAAAAGGGCTTGCTGCATCGATGAACCCGTCGTCGTCTTCATACGTGTGCAGTTGATGGATGAACATCGGCAATGCTGCTTCGCCGTTTACGAGATAGTCAATCGTTACGCCCAGAGCCTTGGAAAGCGCGCTGAGCGTGTCGGGCCGGGTGTTACGTCGACGGCCGGACTCGATCTGCTCGATCGCCGACCAGCTCAATCCGGAGTGATAAGCGAGGGCCTCTTTGCTCCAGGCCAACCGGCCCCGGGCAGCTTTGACCCGATCCCCGATCGAGGAGGCCTTCACTCCGGTCTCGCTCGCAGCCCCTTTTTCCGCAGCTGGCACCCTTTGCCCTTTCTTGCCGAGCCCCCCGGCTTCCACCGCATTTTATCACCCGGTTGACAGTTGAAAAGTCATATGACATTGTCATATGACGATGTGGTTCACATGATGCCTTGGCTTTTGATCACGGTCGCCATGGCGATTGTCCTATCGCTCCGGCTTGGCGCAGGGTTCATGTCCGCGGCGATGGCATTGAGAGTGGATGCTCCCCCGATAACCAAGAAACTCTGCTGGGCGCTTACGACGATCAATGTGGCGTCGCTCTTTTCGTTCCTCGGTCGATTCGCGGCTCACTTGAACGATCGACAGAGGTTCGAGGCCAGCCCTCCGAGCGGAACCTTCATGGTCGGCCAGTTGCTCAGTCTCGCGATCGCCGCTGGAGGAATCCTTGTGGTTATTTGGTTGGTCACACAGGTTTCAAGGTCCATGAGCCAGACCGAGCGGCTGGCTAGAGCCATGGTCACGGGTCCCTTCGTAGACATAAGGACGTCCGATCTCGGACTAACGGCTAGAGAGATGGAGGTCTTGGACGTGATGTTGGAAGGGCGGTTCTCGGACCAGCAGATCGCCGAGGCCCTCCACATCACTCCGTCAACAGCGGCTACGCACGTCCGCAACGTTCTTCGGAAGGCCGACCTTCATAACCGCCGCGACCTGATTCTGTTCTATGGGGCGTCGAAAGTCTCGGGCTCTCGTGACTAGTCACGGGGATCCTGTATTCAAATACCCCCTGCCAAGTATCGAATCGTCTACTTGCCCGGACAAAGTCCTTCCCTCCCGGTATTTTCAGCGGGGCAGTAACTGCGCCAGTCTCCTCCAGGCAAAGAGTGAACTGGAGGGGGAGCCACACACGAACGATCTTGTTGGAATCTCCATCGACAACGCTCCCGTTCCCATCTTCATGAAGGATGCAAGTGGCACGTATATATATGTGAACAGCACTTGCGCGGAAGCTTCCGGGATCCCTCGACAGCAGATCCTGGGACGCACTGACTTCGATCTCTATCCTCCGGAGATTGCCACGATGCATCGCCAAAATGACGTTCTGGCAATGCGCGAGATGATCGCGATCCAGCGCGAAGAACCTTTAATGATCGGGGCCGACGAACTGAGGGTCTCCGTCGTGAAGTTCCCGATCCTACGTGCTCGAAAAGAGGTTGTGGGTATCTGCGGAATCTCCGTGGGCCTTATCGGCATTCCTCGAGCCAAACAGCCCCCCGGCCCGGCAGGCTCTCGCATCGATGCGGACGAATCATTCGGCCGCTTGCTCCGCTCTTTGACCTCTCAGGAGGCTCGGGTTCTCAACCTTCTTGCCGAAGGTCTATCGGACAGTGAGATTGCCGCGAGGCTTACCCTTTCAACAGGAACTGTCCGACATCACGTCTCTCATCTGCTTAAGAAGCTCCGAAAGCAAAGTCGAACTCAAGCCGTCGTCGAAACGTTGAGGTGGGCGGCTAGCAAAGACCCCTAGTCGTCACAAAAGTGGTGGATGTTCGCGAATAGCATTTCAGTGCCAACTGTTGGGCACGCGCGCCCAACCCCGATCGAGGAATGCGTCCTCTTTCAGCAGAGGAGCGTTTCGTGGGCGCTCGAGACGGAAGAGATCACGGTTACGGACCTTGCTTTCGATCCATTTTCCGGGTTGAAGGTCACGATCCCGCC
>JAXDJP010000374.1:0-5184 GCA_034665645.1 Actinomycetota bacterium
TGATGCGCGCGCACCCGCGGGCCGGCGTCGAGATGCTGCGCTCGGACCTGATCTCGCCGCTGGTCAAGGTCGTCGTGCGCTCGCACCACGAGCGCTGGGACGGCGCCGGCTACCCGGACGGGCTGGCCGGGGAGCGGATCCCGCTGGCCGCCCGGATCATCTTCGTCTGCGACGCGTTCAACGCCATGACGACCGACCGCAGCTACCGGTCGGCGCGGCCGCCGGTCGACGCGGTCGCCGAGCTGCGCGAGAACGCCGGCTCGCAGTTCGACCCCGCGCTGGTCGAGCTGGTGTGCCGGGTGGTCGAGGAGCGGGCCGGCGCGCAAGCGGCCGGCCCTTCCCCGCTACCCCGGGATCAGGCCCTCGCCTGAGAACTCCTCCGCCGCCTCCTCCATCGTGAGGTCGGACGGCGGGATGATCACGTCGGAGGCGTCGAGGTCGTCCTCGCCCACGGGCGTCCCGTTGCTGCGGACGATCTCCAGCATCTCGTCGAACAGCTGGCGGAACGTGGACTCGTTGCCGGCCTCGACCGCGTCGACGATGGCGTTGTCCAGCTCGTTGAGCCGCTGCGCGTGCTCGTCGTCGAGGGTGTACTGGCCCTCGGTGGCGATGCGAACGATCACTTGCCTTCCTCCTTCGCCGGCTCGGCGCCGGCCTCGATGGCCGGAGCCGCGCCGCCGCCCGTGCCGAGCTCGGCGCGCATCTTGGCCAGCTCGTCGTCGACGGTGCTTGCGGTGGTCAGGGACTTCAGCTCCCGGTCGATCTCGTCCTCGCCCGAGCCGAGCTGCGTCAGGTCCTCGAAGGTCCCGGCGCGCTCGAGCTCCTCGACGGCCGCGCCGCGGGCGCGCATCTCCTCGGTCTTGTCGACCGCGCGCTGCATGGCCAGGCCGACGTCGGCCATCTCCTCGCCCACGCCGGTCGCGGCCTCGGAGATCTGCACCTGCGCCTCGGCGGCGGAGTACTGCGCCTTGACGACCTCCTTCTTGGTGCGGAAGGTCTCGATCTTGCGCCGCAGCTTCTTCTCGTTCTCGGTCAGCTGCTCCTGCTGCTTCTCCAGCTCGGCGATCTGCGTGTCCAGCGACTGCATCTCGGTCTGGATGAGCGTCTTGCGCTCCACCGCCATGCGCGCGAGGTCCTCGCGGCCCTGGGACATCGCCTGCCGCGCCTGCGTGTCGAGCTTGACCACGTCCTGCTCCATCTTCTGCGTCTGGAGCTGGAGGCGCTTCTTGGACGTGACGACGTCGGCGATCCCCTTCTTTACGTTCTGGAGCAGCTCGATCTGCTTCTGGTAGCTGTAGTCGAGCGTCTCGGCGGGATCCTCGGCGCGATCGAGCAGCTTGCTGATCTTCGCCTTTATCACCGTGGACATGCGTCCGGACATTCCTGGCATCGGGGTCCTCTCCTAGGGGTAGATCTGGTCGCCGGCCTCGTCGAGCACGACGATAGCGTCCACGGGGCAGTTCTGGGCGGCTTCGAGGATGTCGTCGACCGCAGCGGCGTCCGGGTCCAGGACGATCGCCACGTCCTCCTCGTCCAGGGCGAAGACGGCGGGGACCGTGTCCACGCAGTCGCCGAACCCGTAGCAGAGCGCGCGATCGACCTCGATCGCGATGCGATTGCGGCTGGAGACCTCCGGCATCGAGCGCGACAGGCTACTCAGGTCGGATATGGTCGGCCCGTATGCGCGCCGGGTGGGGGATCGTCTTCGCGGCAGCACTGCTGGGCTCCCTGGCGCTGGCGCCTCCCGCGCCGGCCAGCCGGGTCTCGGCGCCCGAGCAGGTGCTCCGCTACGCCGGCGGCGCCGGCGAGGTCAACCGCGTGCAGGTCACCTTCGAGCTCACCCCGGTGATGAACGACTTCACCGGACGGGCGACGGTGACGGACTCCGTGCCGATCGCCGTCGGACTCGGATGCGCCCATCCCAGCCCGGCCGAGACGAGGACGGCGGTCTGCACCGTCTACCTGGGCGAGGAGCTGCCGGTGCTGGACCTGGGCGACCGCAACGACTCGCTGACGGCCCGCGGCGACGCCCGGCCCTACGTCCTCGACGGGCCGGGCGACGACACCGTCACGGCGCGGTCGAGCGCGGTGTGGGCCAACGGCCCGGGCCGGGACACGTTCCACGGTGGGCCCGACCGCGACGAGGTTCGCCGGCCGCACGGCTTCGGGAACGACGTCATCTACACCAACGGCGGAGCCGACCTGGTCTACGCCGGGGCGGGCGCGGACAGCGTGCACGGCGGCGCGGGCGACGACGCGCTGTACGGCGACGCGGGCGACGACCGGATCTACGGAGACTCGGGGCGCGACCACGTCGTCGGCGGCGCCGGCCGGGACACGATGTTCGGCGGTCCGGGCGCCGACGTCATCGACGGCCGCCCGCGCAACCTGTTCCGCGGCTAGGCCGCGGCTTTCGCGGCCAGGTCGGAGATGGCCTGCGCGGCCTCCTCCGTCTGGCGGCGGTGCTCGGCCACCTGCATGCGCGAGATCACGAGCCGCTGGACCTGGGCCGTGCCCTCGAACAGCTGGTAGATCTTCGCGTCTCGGAAGAACTTCTCCAGCGGGTGATCGGTCAGCGAGGCCTCGGGGCCGACGAGGTCCATCAGCGTGGTCGTCGCCCACATCGTCACGTCGCCCGCCTTGAGCTTGGACATCGAGCCCTGGCCCGCGGTCATGGGGAAGCCGTTGCGCCCCATCCAGGCGGCGCGCCACACCAGCATCCGCGCGGCGTCGATCTCGGTGGCCACGTCGGCGATGACCTGCTGGACGCGCTGCTGCTCGAGCAGTTCGTCGCCCTCGTATGTCTTGCCCTCCAGCCAGTCCAGCGTCCAGTCGTAGGCGGCCTGGGCGATGCCCAGGGCGCTGGCGCCCACGAGGGGGCGCGTGACCTCGAAGGTGGCCAGGGCGTTGGAGGCGCCGCTGGCCTGCCCCGAGCGCGCGCGCTCGAGCTTGCGCTCCAGCTTGTCCATGCCGCCGAGCAGGTGGTCGAGCGGGATCCGGCAGTCCTCGAGCACGACCTCGGAGGTCTGCGAGGCGCGGATGCCCAGCTTGTCCTCCTTCTTGCCCATCGACAGCCCGGGCGCGTCCTTCGGGACGACGAACGACGCCTGGCCGCGGTGGCCCAGCTCGGGGGCCACGTTGGCCACCACGACGGTGACGTCGGCGATCCCGCCGTTGGAGATGAAGACCTTGGTCCCGTTGAGGACCCACTCGTCGCCGTCGCGCTTCGCGGTGGTGCGCAGCGACTTGACGTCGGAGCCGGCGCCCGCCTCGGTGACCGCGTAGGCGCCGATCTTGATCTCGTCGCCCAGGCCGTAGCACTCGGGGATCCACCGGCCGATCTGCTCGGGAGTGCCCGACGCGGCGATGCCGGCGGCGGCCAGCGACGACGCCTGGATGGCCAGCGCGATGCCCGCGCAGCCCCAGTGCAGCTCCTCGGCGTAGATGACGCCGAACAGGCCCTCGGGATCGGTGGCCATCTTCTGGAGCAGCTCGAGGCCGTGCAGGTCCCACTTGCGGGCCTCGCGGATGATCTCCCACGGGACGGTCTGCTCGCGGTCATGCTCGGCCGCGGCGGGGCGGATGACCTCGCGGGCGAAGCGCCGGCAGAGGGCCTGGAACTCAAGTTGCTCGTCTGTCATTCGGAAGTCCATGGCGGCCATCGTACAGGTCCAGCGAACGGGTCCGTTCAGTGGGAGACCGGGCCGCCTGGCGCGGCCGGGTCGTTACCCTCCGGCACCCGTGCCCCGGGTCCGCCTGATACTCGTCGCGCTGCTCGTGTTCCTCGCCGGCTGCGGCAAGGACTCCAACGACATCGGCTCCGGCCCCGTGATCGGGAAGAAGGGCGGCGAGGAGAGCGCCGCGCCGGCGCTCGGCTTCCCCACCTTCGCGACCAAGAACACCACGCGCGTGGGCGGCGGCGACCCGACCGCCGACGCCGCCGCCGTGGCCCGCGCGGTCTACTCCGCCACCTCGGACACCACGCGCCCGCCCGCCGTCACGCTGGTCGATCGCAACGACTGGCAGGGCGGGATCGCGGCGTCGGTGCTGATGAGCCCGCCCGTGCGCGCGCCCGTCCTGCTCAGCGACGGCGAGGACCTCCCCAACGCGACCGGAGCGACCCTGGGCGCGCTGGACCCGCCGGGCGCCAAGCCGCTGCGCGGCGTGCAGGTCATCCGCGTGGGCGACGTGGCGAAGCCGCGCGGCGCCAGGACGCTCCAGATCGGGGGCGGGAACCCCTTCGCGCGGGCCGCCCAGATCGACCGCGTGGTCGCGCGGGCGGCGGGCCGCAGCAGCGACCGCGTGGTGATCGCCTCGGGCGAGCGCCCGGAGTTCGCCATGCCGGCCGCCGCCTGGGCCGCGAAGTCGGGCGACGCCGTGCTCTACGTCAAGCGCGACGAGATCCCCAGGGAGACCGTCGCCGCGCTGCGCCTGCACCAGCAGCCCAAGATCTACGTGCTGGGGCCCAAGGAGGTCATCTCGGACAAGGTGCTCGCCCAGCTGCGCAAGCTGGGGACGGTCACGCGCATCGGCGGGCGCGACGCCGTGGGCAACTCGATCGCGTTCGCGCGCTTCGTCGACGGGCGCTTCGGCTGGGGCGTGGTCGATCCCGGCCATGGGATCGTCTTCGCCAGCACCGGCCGCCCGCTGGACGCCGCCGCCGCGGCGCCGCTGTCGTCGAGCGGCACCTACGGGCCGCTGCTGCTCGTCACGCCGGGCACGCTGCCGAAGAACCTCGTCCAGTACCTGCTCGACATCCAGCCCGGCTACGAGCGCGACCCGGTGCGCGGCGTCTACAACCACGGCTGGCTGATCGGCGACGAGCGCGCGATCTCGGTGGAGGACCAGGCGCGCATAGACTCGCTGCTGGAGATCGTCCCGGTGAACGCCGCCCCACCGACCAGCCGGCCGACGTCGTGAGCGAGGCCGAGAACCCCGACCGGCTGGTCCCCGGCCGCGAGGTCTCCGTCGAGGACGTGCGGGCGCTGATGGGCGCGTCCACGCCCCACTTCGCGCTCCAGCTGCGCAACCGGATCGCCAAGCTGATCCGCGCCCTGCCCGAGGACCATCCCGCCCGGATCGAGGGCGAGCGGGAGATCGACCGACTCGACCGGTTGTCCGTGGACGGCGAGCGGCGCGGCCCTGGCGAGGCAGAGGACCTCGAGCCGCTGCCGTCCCTGCGCG
>JAXDJP010000375.1:0-4702 GCA_034665645.1 Actinomycetota bacterium
CTCATTTCTAGCCATACAACCCAAAAGTTCCAGTGCTCGACTAAGCTACCCACTGGCGTCACAGTTTCCTATGACACTAAGACACGAACCGGTTGCCCGGGTTTCTAAATTGTTTGCTTTTGAAGAACAATTCCTTCACTCTAGCAGCACCCACTTCCAACACAAGCCATAGTCCGAGGTAGTAAGGTAATTATGGACTCTCGGTTCACCGATAACTTACAAGCCCCAATACTCCTCTTTCCCTTAGGATAAACGTCACCGAACACTGTTTCCAGTGCCCAACATGTAGGTTTTCTCCATAGGCGCTTTCACTGTTAAGACTACAGACTTACTGCCACATGTGTGGACCTACACACTGCCTTCATAAATTGCCCCCTGCAAACAGACCACCGCACCATCCAAATCCGTCAACTGCCCACGACTCGCCAGCCTGACAATTAACCTACCAACGGACTACCATCGGCCATTACCACTTCCCAAAATCCACCAAATGAATCTGGAAGTCTAACGACCCCAAAACCAGCTGCGGACAGCTGACTTTCCACAGCATCCATCTTCCACTTAATTGCCTCCAGATTGCACCTAGCCTCCATGAGCTTGGATTCTTGCTCCAATATCCATCCACCCATTGCATTGTTCTCAGCAACATGCCGGGTGAGTGAATCTTGGAGAAGTCCTCTCTCCCTACTCAAAGCTTCCCATCAAGCAATCCAACGCTCTTGACTCTCGCCATACGAACGCATACCACTCAATAGCAGCTCCCTGGTCACCTGAAGATCCTGTTCCACCGCCTCTAATCTGCTTGTACTATCCAGGGCAATTCTAGATCACACTCTTTCGCTACAGCGCTCAGCCAAAGCTTCCGACACCTCACGGAGCCGTTCAGAGTTCTGAACCTCCAGCGAATCCCACAGGATATACACAACCATAACCAACAGCATTACGCTCGCCACAGTGACTATTGCCGTCCAGTCTGCACCATCACCAGCTTCAGCCAAATCAACTACTCGGCCCCGACGGAGCCCTGAGCCATACGGCCTCAGTTCCGACGCCCTTTCATCTACCAGCTGAAACCAGTCATGATCCAATCTTTCCACTCGCTCGGGCAGGGCCCATCCGATACAGATCGCCCCCGCCAGTCCAAGCATCATTTTCAGGCTTTCCAACAGCACCACGCCAAACCAAGACACAGCTCCCGAAGACAGACTGCGTACCAGACCACCTAGCCTTCCTCATATGAAGCCCATTTTCCCACCACAGGAACTTAGGCCCCTCACAAGAAATCCTCCGTCGTACGGTATTCTGGCCACCGCCAGCGTACTAAACCGATTGAGTCCCAGAGGCCTCCGCCCAAAACGAGACAAGAACTCTACCCCAATCCGCCTTTCCATACGTCTAACCTTCGCCTCTACCCATTTTCCCATAGACTCCTCGCGCTCAATACGCGACACTCTCTTCACACCCGGAACGTAATATCGAACAGGGACCCCGCAGTCCAGCCTTTCCTCTGAACACAAATCACCATTCAACAGACTCTCACAAGCAAATGAAGATGCATTATAGCAATCAATCTGGAAGACTCGACCCAACAAACATCACATTCTCTCCTCTGAACCCGACCTCTCGTTTTCACCAGTTCAAGTGCTTATTCCATCCGATAAACGAGCTACCATCTCAACAACTCTTTGCAGATCCTTCCGCCACGAAATTTGCGCTCTCAGCCATAGAGCCAACCCCTTAGCCGTTGGACGAGATCGAACCCAGTCCGACACCTCCAGCTGCCTCAGGTCTAAATTCTTAGCACCTATTAGTTGAAAGGCCAGCTCCGCATAGAGCAGATCCAGTGCCTTTTCTCTCACGCGACGCCATCTATACCTCGGTCAGGTCTTCTCCAACCAGGATTGGCGATTCTCGGACACCAGGTCCGATCTACCAGGATTCATAGTTGCCCACGACCCATTATACATACTTGACTGGAAATAACCAGAAGCCCTACCCACGAATAACAAACTAGCACGATATCTACTCGACTCTGATAAGAATGAGACCGCCCGCGAAAGTACCCATTCTCAGCTAGACGCCTCATACAGCCTCCCCCAGTTCACAGCATTCAAACTGGCCGCCGACCCTCCATACAGAAGGTCATCCCTTGATTTCAACAGATACGCCAAGAAAGCCTCGCGCATCGTGAACCGAAGAGTCGACCCGGCTCTCGTGCTCGCCCTGATCTCACCCGTCGAACCGTCATATTCAAAGCCACAAAACCTCAACTTCCGCAACCAGACCCCATCTCTCTTCACTCACCCCGACTTTGCCTCATTTAGCTCCACCCCGGCATCATAAAATCCTATCAGGATCTCCCTCAGGTCCAATTCAGATTTCAAAAAAGCCATTCCATCATCCGCATACATAACTACCGACTCCATCGCCGTCACCGGAGATATTGCTATGGTACTTAAGCCACAGGAGGTCGCTGCACCCTGAGGCACACCCTCCCGTTTCCACTTCAGATGATAGCTTGATTGAAACTTCTCAGCCCAGATTCCTTCCCAACGCTCCCGTTCCGATGATTTATTTGGATTCCCCATCACTCACTTCCTGTCAGCCTCAGGAATCTTATCCACCGATGTTAACACAGGTATAGACCGATTCAACCTCTGGAATCAGCTCGCTACCTCCGCTGGCCACCCCAAGTCCCGCACCGAGACCCGCCGCAGCCACTCTAAATTTACCCTGTCAAAGAAGGAAGTTAAATCAAACTCGTAGATATTTGGCACAGCATCCACCCGCATTAGGATATCACGCCAAGCAGTATGCACACCCCGTCCGGGGACGTATGCATGCTGACCCCCATGATCACCCCGTGAGAATACTACTAAATTTGAAAGCATATGAAGATACACCCTCCAAACAAGATTCGGCACACCCAATGGTCTCCAACGCCCATCTGCCTTAGGAATGTACACCCTTTTGAAGACTATATCAGTCGAACGCTCTCTAACGAGAGTCCTTACTCCCTCAAGTGTCTTCAACACCTTTTTTTCAGACATTCCCTTATATCAACCCTCGCAAACGTGATTCAGACCCATCACCAGATACACCTCCGATCCCATTAACTTCCAAGCCCTAGCCCAGTAGGCACTCATTTTCCCTGCGTTTCTCAACTCCTCCAACTCCAGAAACATCTCAACAACCGATCGATTCGCTCTACCATTACACCAATTTATCACATCCGCAGGAGAGCCCTTAGCCCTTGACGCCAATCCGAACAGTGCCATAATCCGATCCCAGGAAGTAATCTTCGCCCTAAATTTTCCACAACTTGGCAATAAGTGAACAGGAATCGACTTACTTCGCACTAAGGCTTTCAGACTTTCCCCGCCCGTATATGGCCACTTGTAAAGTTTCGTTACGGTCGAACTTTTCATCTGAGCCTGGACCAATTGACCGAACAAGTCTCCCAGGCTCGGGAATTTTCAGAGCACTAGAACTTTCTTCAAGTTGATAAGCACGGCGACTAGATCACGAAGTTGGCTCGGCCCATTTTTATTTCATTTTTTCATTATTTACACACAACTCCGGGGCTTAACCCGGCAGAGCCACGCCGAAACACAAAAACAATCCACGCTAACGGAACCAACATCACTTACTAGCTTGAAAAACAACACTTAGACATCCATGCATGACCATTTCACTCTACCCGGCGCACTTAAGCAATTCAGGTAACCATGGTCGATAGGGCTTTTTCGCTCCCTACCACACTTACACCATTCACAGAGCGAACGCCCATGGGCCGAAACCTTTCATTGGCTGCCTAGTAAGACAACCAACGTGAACAGCATTTGATGCCCGCCTGTCCTCTCAAACCCCACCATGATTTTCCTACACACAAATAATCGAGTGTCAGAATGGTAAGAATATCGACTTAACGATCAAACCCACAGTTTTACGTGCATAACCCCACCTGGGTACTCCTCGTTCAAATGCTCTTAATTAACTAATTAATTAAAGAGAGCGACTTCGTCCGCAGACTACAACCAGTTTAACCTCTCACATTTTACATCTACTAGTACTAGGGAATTGATCTCAGGCCTCGTACGTGGCCCTTCAACCTAGAAGATAGACTACAACACGATCGAAACAATCCCGGCGCGTATGGAGGCCGATAACTCTTTAACTTAATAAGACTTCCTCCAAGGCTTTACCGCGCCTTAACAGGGAATCGCACCGCATGTACTTTCATAGCCTATCCGGGTGCTACGCTGGATCCAGCCGCCCTTCATGACAAGGGACTAACTACCTCCCCAACTTGCATCTCCGCACTACTGGAGGTTCCTCACGCTTCGAACGACTTCTAAACCTTATGCCATAGCCCTCTGTTAACAATTGTATACCCTTCAACGGGTGTTTCCATTCTAAGTTTTTTAAGTTCTTTAAACCACTTATAGAAAAATGCAACACGGCACTTTCACTAAGCGTAATAACGAACCTAAGCTTTAGTGAAAGGACATCGTTGCTTCTCTTTCGATTACACCTTACATGTCCATCTATTCACATGGCCTTACAATTTCCAGACTCATTTCTAGCCATACAACCCAAAAGTTCCAGTGCTCGACTAAGCTACCCACTGGCGTCACAGTTTCCTATGACACTAAGACACGAACCGGTTGCCCGGGTTTCTAAATTGTTTGCTTTTGAAGAA
>JAXDJP010000376.1:0-3136 GCA_034665645.1 Actinomycetota bacterium
AGACCTCAGAACGGCCTCGTCATAGCCCTCGGGGACCTCGACGGAGTACCCGTAGTCAGTCATCAACCCTTACGGTAACGCTTCGGATGCCCCTCCTAGCGATCCCCAACGTGTCCGAAGGGCGCGATCAGAAGCTCATCGAGAGTCTCAAGGCCGGACTCGAGCGTTCGGGCGCCCGCGTGCTGGACGTCCATTCGGACGGCTTCCACAACAGAAGCGTCTTCACGATCGTCGGGATCGAACCGGCCTTGGTGGAGAGCCTCGCGACACTCGCGTGTATGGCCTCGACGGCGATCGACCTTCGGACCCAACACGGCATCCATCCGCGCGTCGGCGCCCTCGATGTCTGTCCGATCGTCCCTCACCGGGAGCCGATGCAACGAGCGGTAAAGGTCGCGGTCGATGTCGGGCGTGCGATCGGGACGCGCTGCGATCTGCCCGTCTACCTTTACGGCGAAGCCGCGACAGAAGGGAGAGCCCGAGGATTGCCCGCGCTCCGGCGCGGGGGACTTGCCGGACTGATCGATCGCAACGAGAAAGGGTTTCGGCCCGATTTCGGTCCCGACGCCATCGCGGAACGATCGGGGGTCGTCTGTGTGGGAGCGCGCGATGTCCTGATCGCGTTCAACGTTTGGGTCCGTGGAGATCTGAACGAGGTGCGTCAGATCGCCTCGCTCCTCCGCGACAAAGAAGGTGTAAGAGCGCTTGGCCTTCCGCTGACCGAAGATCTTGCTCAGATCTCGATGAACCTGACGGACCCAAGATCTGTCGGTGTCGACGCCGTCTTCGAAGAGATCGAGCGACGCGCTCTGGGAACGACCGTCGAGTTGGTGGCAACCGAACTCGTCGGTCTCGTTCCGGCGGAGTTCTTGCCGAGGGAGAACGCGAGAGCGGCCCGGATGCTCAAGGCTCCGGGCCGCTCTCTTGAATCGATGCTGTGAGTCTCTAGCGCCTCGTCGTCTTGCGGCGAGCCGGCTTGCGGGCCGTGGTCTTCCTGCGGCCGGTGGTCTTACGAGCCGTGCTCTTGCGGGCGGTCGACTTACGACGAGCCGGCTTGCGTGCGGTCGTCTTCTTGCGACCGGTGGTCTTCTTGCGACCGGTCGTCTTGCGTGCCGTCGACTTACGACGAGCCGGCTTGCGTGCGGTCGTCTTCTTGCGACCGGTGGTCTTCTTACGTGCCGGCGACTTGCGCGCCGTGGTCTTCTTGCGACCCGTCGTCTTGCGTGCGGTCGACTTCCTGCGTGCCGGCGACTTGCGCGCCGTGGTCTTCTTGCGACCCGTCGTCTTGCGAGCGGTCGACTTCCTGCGCGCCGGCGCCTTGCGTGCCGTCGACTTTCTTGTCGTCTTGCGTGCTGCCATCCCCACACCTCCCTTGTGCATCGAACGGAACCGTCCGTCGATCCCGCTGTTCTGCTTCCTGCTTCGTGCCATTACACGCGCCTGAAACACGCGCAATTAGTAATTAGGCACGATATTTCTCAAAGGTGCAAGCATTTGTGTAATGCACGCGAGCGAAAAATGCAAGTCTTTCGCAGTGCTTACACGGGAGTTTCGGTGCAGTTGAAGCGCGTTGCGGAAACGTCGTGCAGTGAAATCCTTCGACTGCATGAGTGCAGATCATCAGATTTGCACTGCGATTACGAAACCGATCGAAGACGTCTCATCGTGCGTTCACGACGCAATCGTCGTCTCTCGCGTTCCGATGTTCCTCCCCAGATTCCGAACTGTTCTTTGTTGTTGAGCGCGTACTCGAGACACTGCGCGCGCACCGGACACTGACCACACACAGCGCGCGCTGCTTTAGAAGAACCTCCGCGCTCGGGGAAGAAGATCTCCGGGTCCACCTCGTGGCAACGTGCGTGGACCTGCCAGTCCACGGGTTGCAGAAGTTTCGTAGTGATGCGCTGCATTCCCCGACCTTCCTCTCGAGCCATCCCCGGCTGAGTGGGAGGTGAGCCCCGCCGCTCCGCAGCCTCCCATCGAATTACAATTCTGTAATTCTAAGCGTGGGATTCGCTCCGGCGCAATAGGCCTGACCTGCGCAAACGCAGCGGGGACTAGCTAAGAGACCGGGAAAGGACTAGATAAGAGCGAGTGTGGCGGCCGCCAGGTCTCCGGCCTCCACGGGCTTCGTAAGACAAGTGGTCGCGCCGGATTGCCGGCCGAGCCATCTGTCCTGGTCTCGCTCCAGCAGCAGCAGCGACGGGATGCCCTTCAAACTCGGGTGTTGGGACATCTGAGCAAGCAAGCTGTATCCCCCGGCGTTCCCTGATCGCAGCGACAGGATGATCGCGTCCGGCTTGAACTGCTGAAGCGACGTCCACGCGTCTTTCGCGTCCTCAACGACGGATATCTCGACATCGGCCGGAAACGCGAATGTGGCTTCCTCGCGGACCTGCGGGTCGTCACTCACGACGAGGATCATCGGCAAGGAACGGGGATCTTCAGCTCGCCGCGGGATGCTGCTCGTTCTCTTGCGTGCGGGCGCTCAGGTCCCGAAGAAGCCCATCGAGATCGATGCGAAAGCCGGTTTCCATGTTTTGGAGGCGACTCAGCATCTGAACGAAATTATTTGCGGAGATCTCGGCGTTCTGGACGGTTTCCATCAAAACTCCGGCGTAATGACGAGCGAAACGCTGCCCGCAGAAAGGACAGCGCCCCGGCGCCTCGGAATCGGGTCCGATCTGGGACAGAAGGAAAGTTCTCCCGCAGTGTTCGCACTTGGCTTCGATCCTCACGCTTGGCTCCTAACTCGAACGGTCGGCCGGCGTCGACTTGGATAACGACGATGTCGGACGGTGCGACCCGATACTAGTGGCGGCCTGTCCTCGTGAACGACGAAACAAGACAAGCGCGACGAAGAATGCCACCGCGAACGAGGGGATCGAGGCCCCCAGCCATGGGAAACGTTCCCAGAGCGGGGTTCGCACCGTCCGCGTGACGAGATCGACCCACCACGCGGGCCCCGTCGGATTGATCCAGTGATAGGTCAGGAAACCCGCCAGCCAGGGGCCGAGCGCCGCGATCCGGACGCCGGGGGCGGTCCGAACGCCGGGGTCCTGGCGGCCTTCTGGGTCCGGCCCCTCTCCGGCCCTCCGGCTCTCCAGGTAGTAGTGCGCGGCCATGACACCGAAGA
>JAXDJP010000377.1:0-2588 GCA_034665645.1 Actinomycetota bacterium
CGCCAGACGCTCGAGGCGCGCTACTCGCTCTCATGCGACGGCGCGCGCGGCGCCCGGCTGGCGCTGGGCGAGGCGGAGGAACGCGCCCGCACCGTCCGCGGCGAGAGGGACGAGGCCGAGCGCCTGCTCGGCGAGGTGGCGCGGCGCCGCGAGCAGGCGGAGGAGGCCTTCGCGGCCCAGACGCGTGATCGCGAGCGCCTCCAGGCGCGGCTGTATGCGGCGCGCTCCGCGAGCGAGCGGATCGCGATGCGCCTCGAGCGGGTGCGCGAGCAGGCCGTGGCGGCGCGCGAGCGGCGTGAGCGGCGGCTCCGTCAGCTGGAGGTGCTCGAGCAGCAGGCCGCCGCCGACGCCGACCTGTCCTCCGAGGAGGAGCGCCCCGAGGATCGGATTGCGGCGGTCGAGCGCGAGCTCGCGTCCCTCGACGCCGGACGCGAGCAGCGGCTGGAGGGCGAGCTGGCAGGCCTGGACCAGGAGCTGGAGGGCGCGCGGGCCAGGGTCACCGAGTTGGCGCAGGCGGCCGCTGAGCGCCGAACCGCGCTCGAGGCAGCCGAGCGCGCGGCGGAGGAAGCGCGCACGGCTCGTCGTGACGCCGAGCGGGCCGCCGAGGCCGCACGCGCCCGGGCCGCCCAGGTGGGTGCCGAGCTGGCGGCGGTGAACCAGTTCGTGCGCGGCGCGGCGGGCGCGCCAGGTGCCGGCACTCCCCTCGCCGAGCAACTTCACGTCGAGCCGGGCTACGAGCTTGCGCTCGCCGCAGTGCTCGGGCCTCGCCTCACCGCAACCGTGGTTAACGACCGCATCGAGGGCGAGGGAGTCCTGGACGCCGCCGGCGAGAACGGCGCAAGCGTCCTGCTCAGGGCTGGCTCAGCAAGCCTTAGTCAGGACGGTCCGGCTTCCGCCGCCGTTCCGTCCTCTCCTTCGGTCCCCGGCGGGCAACTTCTTGCGCACCTTGTGCGTCCTGAGTCGGGCGTTGCGGCGCTTGCTGAGCGGCTGCTCGTCGGTGTGTGGGTCGTCGAATCGCTCGAGGCGCTCCCGGAGAGCTTCAGCGGCATCGCCGTCACGAGGACAGGGCGCCTGTTCGACGCCCGCACCGGGGAGCTCGCACAGGCGCCCGCAGGGGGCGCCGAGCGCCTGCTCGAGGAACTCGGCAGGCGCGACGAGCTGGTGGCGGCATCCGAGCTCGCCGTGGCCGAGGAGGCTGACTCGCACGCGGCATTGGAGCGCCACGGCGCCACGGTGGCCGAGGCCGACACGGCGCGCGAGGCCGCCGAGGGCGCCCTTCGCAGCGCGCTGCGTGAGGCGGCCGAGGCCGAGGAGATCGTGAGCCGCTCCGAGTGGGTGATCGCCCGCCGGCGCGAGGCGCCCGACGACGGCCCCGAGGCGGTGCGCCGCGCCGAGCTCCTGGGAGACCTGCGGGCCGAGCAGCGGCTCGCCGAGCGCATCGGGCGCGAACGCGAGGAACGCGCACGCGCACTGGCCGCTCTTCAGACGGGCGCGGAGCGTGACCTCGCCCTTGCGGCAGATGCCGACCGCGCGGGCGAGGCACTGGAAAGCGCGCGCGAAGCCGTTGCTGCCCGGCGCGATGCCCTGGAGCGCGATCTCGCGGCCGGCGCCGCGGCCGGCGACGAGACCGCCGCAGCGCTCAAGTCCTGCGCCCAGGAGGAGGCGGAGCTCCAGGGCCGGCTGAAGCAGGCGAGCGAGGCCGTGACCGCCGCCGAGGTGTCCGCCCAGCAGGTGCGCGACTCCGCCGCGGACGCCGAGCGCGACCTGAACGAGCTTGCGGGTCGCCTGGGGCTCGAGCCCGAACCGGCCCCGGACGCGCTGCCCGACGAGGAGCGCGAGTCGCTCCTCGCGAGGGTCGAGCGCCTGATGCGCCGCCGCGAGCAGCTCGGCCCTGTGAACCCGCTCGCCAAGCAGGAGTACGACGAGGCCGTGGAGCACGTGGAGGAGCTCGAGACCCAGCGCGGCGACCTCGAGACGGCGCTCGCCGAGTTGGAGGGGCTCATCAAGGAGACGGACCGCCGGATCCGCGAGGCGTTCGAGCAGACCTTCGAGGCGGCGGCGAAGAACTTCGAGGACGTCGTGCAGCACCTGTTCCCGGGCGGCCGCGGCCAGCTGCGGCTCGTCCAGGAGGAGATGGGCCCGCGCCCCGTGGTTGGAGGGGAGCCGCTACCCGAGGGCGAGGCGCCCGAGGCCGACGAGGACGAGCAGCCCGAGGCCGGCGTCGAGATCGAGGTCACGCCGCCCGGCAAGTCCACGAAGCGCCTGTCTCTCCTCTCGGGCGGCGAGAAGTCGCTCGTGGCCCTGGCCTTTATGTTCGCTGTGTTCCTCGCCCGGCCGTGTCCCTTCTACATCCTGGACGAGGTCGAGGCAGCTCTGGACGACCTCAACGTCGACCGCTTCCTCCAGCTCGTGCGCCGCTACTCCGATCGCGCTCAGTTCATCGTCGTCACCCACCAGAAGCGCACGATGGACGCCGCCGATCGCCTGTACGGGGTCAGCATGGGCGGGGACGGGGTGTCGCGCGTGGTCTCGCGAAAGCTCGCCGGCGCACCGCTGGCCGACGTCGTCGAGTCTCGGCGCGCCGACGT
>JAXDJP010000378.1:0-4599 GCA_034665645.1 Actinomycetota bacterium
GGGTGATCGGCGGTGCTGCCGTCGCTACATCGCTCTAGTGGACGACCACGAGATGGGTCTTGGATCGCCCGGTGCGGTGGTCGCCGTCCTGCCTGGGCCACTTGGTGCGGTACAGCGCGGTCGTGAAGACTTTCCTGAAGAAGAACGTATGACATGTGTCGTCCATCCTCTTGGTCGCGACCGTTTTCCACGTGCCGTCGTCCAAGCGCTTCTGCAATTTCAGCAACGTGTTCTCGTGACTGGGCGTGCAGCGACGCAGCCAACCCTTGAACTTCACGAGCTCGCCCTTCGCCGGAGTGTCGTGCCGGACCCCAAGCGCAGCGAGGGGGCCGGGCTTGTGATGCACGGCCGCCTTGTCGCAGGCGTCGCCCTTCCCGTCACCATCGGAGTCGCTCTGCCCACCGTTAGGCGTCCTTAGACAGTTGTCGTTCACGTTCTTCACGCCGTCGCCGTCCACGTCCTTGTCGCACGGGTTACCGATCCCGTCGCCGTCAAGGTCGCCCTGACCCGGGTTAAAGACGCTCGGACAGTTGTCGTCCTCGTTTAGCACCTGGTCGCCGTCGACATCGGGGTCGGGGCCCGGGCCGGGCCCGGCGTCATCGCAAGCGTCCCCGTAGCCGTCACCGTCGGTGTCCAACTGGTTCGTGTTCGCGTCGTTCGGGCAGTTGTCTTGCAGGTTAGGGACCGAGTCGGCGTCGGAATCGTTGTCGTTGTTCGGATCGCAAGGGTCGCCGATCCCGTCGTGGTCTTGGTCCCCCTGTTCGTGGTTCGCGACCGTGGGGCAGTTGTCCTCGATGTCCTGGATCCCGTCGCCGTCGGTGTCGACGAATTCGCTCTCGAAGGCACCGATGTCACACGCGTGGCCCTCGGGACGCTCGAGGCCGCGCTCGTCCCGGTCGGGACAGACGGCGCTGCCGGCGTCGATCGCCGCGCTGTGATACCCAAGCGCATGAGTCAACGTTCGCCCGGGGGCATTCACTGCCAACGGCTGCAGCCCTGCGTTCGGTCCCAGGATGTCGCCGTTCGAGTTCAGACCGCAGCTGTCGTCTCCCTCCAACTCGTCGGAGAGGTTGTGTCCCAGAGAGCTAACCGGACCGTCCGCTCCTTCGTTGAAGGTGACTCCCGAACAGTTCTGACCCTCGTGATACGAGGCGAGGATCGTGTCCTTCACGAAGAAGTCCACACCGTCGTTGTAGATGGCCGAACCCGTGCCTTCGTACTCGTCCTCGATGTCCTGATCTGCGAGGTTGTGAGCGAACGTGTTGCTCTTCGACAGGAACGAGCAGCACTCGTTGAAAACACCACCGCCGTCGCCGCCCGCCGTGTTGGTGCTGATAGTTACGTTGACGGCCTTCACGTCGTCGAAGGCGAAGATTCCGCCGCCGTCGCCCGCCGCGCTGTTGCGGGCGAACGTCGAGTTCTCTAGGTGCGCGTGGTAGCCACCGAATGAGTAGTCGGACTCGGAGAATCCGTCGACGTAGAAGTAGCTCTGCTGCAGAAGGCCACCCCCATTACCGCCCGCATCGTTCCGCGTCACGTTGGAGTTATCGACCAGGAGCTCGTCGAAGCTATAGATCCCGCCGCCGTCGCCCGTGGCGCGGTTGTCGTTGACGTCGGAATCGGCTATCTCAGTGGCGTAGTCGGCGTAGATACCGCCGCCGTCGCCCGTGGTCGACTCGTCGGTCTCCGTTACAGGATCGTCCTCGAGACCCGCCGAGTTGTCCGTCACGGAAACTCCCGACAAGAACATGCCTTCGCTCTCGTTAGAGAGACCGCCCCCGTTTCCGTCGGAGTGGTTGTTCGAGACCTCGGAGTTCGAGATCTTCACCGCTTGGCCGTCACCGTTGTAAAGAGCGCCTCCGTCCGACGTCGCGTCGTTAGCGGTCAGAACACTGTCGGCGATCTTGACGGTGTAGTCGTCGACGTAGACCGCACCGCCGTAGTTAGCCGAGTTGTGCGCCAGCGTCACGTCGCTGAGCGATACATGGCGTCCATCCGTGTAGATGGCGCCTCCGTCTCCCTCGGCGGAGTTGCCTCTGCGAGAGTTCGAGCAATCGCTCACGCAGCCAAGTGTGCTGTCCGTGATATCGAGGCGACCGCCGTTGTAATCGATCGCCCCTCCATCACCGCCGGCGAAGTTGCTGGCCATGGTGGTCCCGGTGATCGCGTAGTCGGGCTCTTCGTCGTTGTCAACGTAGATGGCGCCACCGTCTCCGCCCGCCTCGTTGTCGTTCAGGGAAGAGTCGGTGATCGTGGCACTCCCCGACGAGCTGCAGCACTCGTCGTCCGTGTCCGAGATCGCGCCTCCGTCCTCCCCTGCGGTGTTCCCGTTCAGGGTCGATCCGTTGATCGTCAAGTCGAGCAATCCGCCGGAGTGCGCCAAGGCGCCACCGGTCGTCCCGGCATCGTTGTCGTTGACGTTGCTCTGGTCGACGTTGATCGTCGAGCTGAGCGAATCGTCGGCGATGCCGCCTCCGTAGTTCTTGGCGAAGTTCTCGACGATCCTGGATCCGTCGAGCACGTCGATGGTCTTCTGGTCGTTGGGCTTGCAGCAACTGAACGAGAGAAGCATGCCTCCGCCGATCCCGGGTGAATCCTCGTTCTGATCGGTCGTCTCGGGATCATCCTCGGTGCCGATCGCCCGGTTGTTCTGCAGAACGCTGTGGCGCATCCGCACGGTGGCGTCCGTCCCACCGACATAGATCCCGCCGGCGACGCGAGCGACGTTCCCGTCGGGCTCGCCCGGCTCGACGACGTCGATCCCGTTCGGACCGCCGATCGTCGAGTCCTTCAGGATCAAGCTCTCGCTGTCGCCTTGCATGTAGACCGCTCCACCCGCGTCGGCCTCATTTGCCCGCAATGTGGAGTTCTTGAGCAACACGTCGGCGAGGTCGTCGGCCATGTAGATGGCACCACCGGTCTGGCTGGCGTCGTCGTCCGTGTCGGCGAAAGCGTTCCCATGCTGAACCGTCACCCCGAAGAGCTTCAGGCTGCTCGGCCCCTCTACATAGAACGCTCTGCTGAGATGGTCGGCGTCGATGACCGGGTCGTTCCCGTTCTGATCGGGAGCTCCCTGGATGGTCATCTTGCCGTCGACGACGAGGTCGCCCAACGTCAAGTGGTAGACGCCGAGGGTCGCCGGGAGACCGATCGTCCGGCGCATCGATACCGAGCTTGCCTGCTCCGTGGCGGCACGCAAAGAGCAGTCCCCTTCGGCGTCGGCACAGAGACCGTCGCTGAGATCTGCGTCGTGCGTATCGTTGGTCGTGTCGACGAAGTAGTCGGGCGTCAGCACCTCGGTGCCGCTCCCCGCCACCTCATACGCACCGACGTCGCAAAGGGCCTTGCCGTCTCCGTTCCCGTCGGCCGGTCGATCCATGCCTCGCTGGTCGACGTCGGGACAACCGTCTTGGTCGCCCGCGTCGATCGCCGGGCTGCCCGGGAGCAGCGCATGCGTCGGAGTCGATCCAGCAGGATCTGACGCAAGCGGCGCAAGGAGCGGGTCGACCCCGTACTGGTCGTCGATGTCGGACGAGAAGCATGCCCCGAGCTCGGCAGAGTTCGTCAGGTTGTTGCCGGCGCTGCCCACAGAGCCATCACAGTTCCCACCCGCGTTCAAGGCGAGGATCGTGTTCTTGAGCTCGGTGTCCTCGCTGCCGGAAGAGATCCCGGCTCCGCTGCCCGAAGGCGCGGTGTTCCCGGTGATCGTGGAACTGTGGATCCGCAGAGCCGCTGAATCGTTGCTGATCCCGCCACCCCGGTTCGTAGCTTGGTTAGAGCTGATCGTCGAGTTCCTGATCAGGTTCCGCTCGCCGCAGCAGTTGTTCCCGAAGGCGAACCCGCCACCCGTATAAGCGTGGTTGTCGGCGATCGTGCTGTTCAGGGTCTTGGACGTCTGCGAGAAGCCCTCGTAGAGCCCACCGCCCTGATTCGTTGCACGGTTGCCGGTAACCGTCGAGTTACTCAGATTGAACGAGAAGGCCGCGTACACGCCGCCTCCGTCGTTGAACGCGCGGTTGTCCGACAGGTCCGAACCCGTGATCGTGGTGACGTCGTCCACGTAGATCCCGCCGCCGTCGAACGAGCTCCTGTTGTTGCTTATCGCGCTGTCCTTCACGACGGTGATGTCGTTGGCGTAGATCCCGCCTGCATCCGATAACGAGCGGTTGCCGTCGATCGTCGAGTCCACGACCTTCAGCTCGTTGTTGTCCTGGTAGATCGCGCCGCCGCCGCCGGCACCGCAACACTGTGCCGCCTCGAAGTCGCAGTACTCACAGCCGCTGTCGTTGGCCTGTGCGGTGTTGCCGTCCACATGCGAGCGGACGACCCTCACGAGGTCACCGTCGTTGTAGAGCCCCCCGCCCGAATCGCCGGCGAGGTTGTCGCTCACGGTGCTGTCGACGACGGACAGCGTGTTGTCGCTGTTGTAGATGGCCCCACCGTCGCCGAACTCGCCTGCGACGTTGTTGCTCAGTGAGGAGCTCGAGACGTTGAGATCACCCGAGCTGTTGTAGATCGCGCCACCGTTGTTGCCCGCGGTGTTCCCCAGTTCCGGGGAGTCACCTCCGAGGACGCTGTCCGTGATCTCGGCGATGTTCC
>JAXDJP010000379.1:0-3906 GCA_034665645.1 Actinomycetota bacterium
ACGCCGGGATGATCCCGAAGATGGCCGCGTGCCTGCGCGCCGTCGAGGGCGGGGTGGCCCGGTCGACCGTCGTCGACGGCCGGCTGCCGCACGCCCTGCTGCTGGAGATGTTCACGACAGAAGGCACCGGGACGATGGTCGTCCCGGCCGACAAGAGCTCAGCTGACCAGGACAAGGAGGCGACAGCATGACGCATACGGAGGAGCTGGCCGCCCGCTGGTCGGCCGTGATGATGAGCAACTACAAGGCACCGCCGATCGCGCTGGCCCGCGGTGCCGGGGCCACGGTCTGGGACGTCGACGGCCGCGAGTACACCGACCTGCTCGGCGGCATCGCGACGACGATCCTCGGCCACGCGCACCCCAAGGTCGTCGAGGCGATCACCGCCCAGGCGCAGACCCTGGGCCACGTGTCGAATCTGGCGATGCACGAGCCGGGTCTGCTGCTGGCCGAGCGGCTGCTCGACCTCGCCGGCCGGCCCGGCCGGGTCTTCTTCTGCAACTCCGGCGCCGAGGCCAACGAGGCCGCGTTCAAGATCAGCCGGCTCACCGGCCGGCCCGAGGTGATCACCGCCGAGGGATCCTTCCACGGCCGAACCATGGGCGCGCTGGCGCTCACCGGTCAGCCCGGCAAGGCCGCCGCCTTCGCGCCGCTGCCCGGTGGGGTCCGGTACGTGCCGTACGGGGACGCCGAGGCGCTGGCCGCCGCGGTGGGGGAGCGGACCGCGATGGTGCTGCTCGAGCCGATGCTCGGTGAGGGCGGCGTGCAGCCCGCGCCGCCGGGCTACCTGGCGTCCGCCGCCGCGGCAGCGAAGAACGCCGTTGCCCTCTTCGCCCTCGATGAGGTGCAGACCGGGATCGGGCGCACCGGCTCCTGGTTCATGCACCAGGCCGACGGGCTGCAGCCGGACCTGATCACCCTTGCCAAGGCCCTGGGTGGTGGGCTCCCCATGGGTGCCACGCTGGCGTTCGGCGACGCCGCCGACCTGATGACGGCGGGCGCCCACGGCTCCACCTTCGGCGGCAACCCGATCGCCGCCGCGGCCGCGCTCGCGGTGCTCGACACCATCCGCGACGAGGGGCTGCTGGAGCGGGCCAAGGAGCTCGAGCACCGGTTCACCGCCGGAATCGAAGGCCTCGCGCATCCCGGCATCAGCGGGGTCCGGGGGAGGGGCGCCCTGCTCGGCGTCGTCCTCACCGCCGACGTCGCTGCCGCGCTGGAGGCCGAGCTCCGCGCCGCCGGCTTCCTCACCAACGCCGTGGCGCCCGGCGTGCTCCGCCTCGCGCCGCCCCTCGTCCTTTCCGATGCCCAGGTCGACGCGCTCGTCGTGGCCCTTCCTGCGGCCCTCGACGCCGCTCTGGAGACAGCGCCGTGAACATGACGAGCGAGCGAGCATCGCAGGGAGCGCCAGCGACCGAGGAGCGGAACGAGCACGGAATGGAGCCATCAGCATCGTGACCCGGCACTTCCTCAAGGACGACGACCTCAGCCCGGCCGAGCAGACCGAGGTGCTGGCGCTCGCCGCCTCGCTCAAGGCGACCCGGCACACCGCCGAGGCGCCCACTCCGCTCGCCGCGCCGAACGGCGTGCCGCGGACGGTCGCGGTGCTGTTCGACAAGCCGTCCACCCGGACCCGCGTGTCGTTCTCGATCGGCGTCGCCGAGCTCGGCGGGTATCCGCTGGTCATCGACGCCGGGAGCAGCCAGCTGGGCCGTGGAGAGCCGATCGAGGACACCGCCCGCGTGCTCGACCGGCAGGTCGCCGCGATCGTCTGGCGGACCTTCGGGCAGGACCGCATCGACGCCATGGCCTCCGCCAGCCGGGTGCCGGTGGTGAACGCGCTCACCGACGAGTACCACCCGTGCCAGATCCTGGCCGACCTGCAGACGGTGCTCGAGCGTCGCGGCCGGCTCGCCGGGCTGACGCTGACCTACCTCGGCGACGGCGCCAACAACATGGCGCACTCCTACCTGCTCGGTGGCGCGACGGCCGGCATGCACGTGCGGATCGGTTCCCCGGAGGGGTTCCAGCCCGACCCCGGCGTCCTCGACCGGGCGGCGAAGATCGCCGCCGAGACCGGCGGCTCGGTGCTGTGGACGCCCGACGCCGCGGCCGCCGCCGAGGGCGCCGACGTGCTCGCGACCGACACCTGGGTGTCCATGGGCCAGGAGGACGAGTACGACGCGCGCATCGCGCCGTTCCTGCCCTATGCCGTCGACGAGGCGGCCCTGGCCCTGGCCGCCGACGACGCCGTCGTCCTGCACTGCCTGCCGGCCTACCGCGGCAAGGAGATCGCCGCCGCCGTCATCGACGGCCCGCAGAGCGCCGTGTGGGACGAGGCCGAGAACCGGCTGCACGCCCAGAAGGCCCTGCTTCTGTGGCTCCTGGAGCGATCCTCATGACCTCAGCCCTGACCAGATCAGCCCGGCAGGCGCGGATCGCGCAGCTGATCGACGCGCAGCCGGTGACCTCCCAGACCCAGCTGGCTGCGCTGCTGGCCGAGTCCGGAGTGGAGGTCACCCAGGCGACGCTCTCGCGGGACCTGGAGGAGCTCGGCGCGGTCAAACTGCGCGGGTCCGACGGCGCGCCGGCCAGCTACGTGCTCCCGCCGGAGAACGCCCCGATGCGACCCGCGCAGGCCGCGCCGGCCCGGCTCACCCGGCTCCTGGCCGACCTGCTGACCAACGCAGAGGGCAGCGCCAACCTGGCGGTGCTGCGCACCCCACCCGGGGCCGCGCAGTTCCTCGCCTCGGCCCTGGACAAGGTCGGTCTACCCGACGTCCTGGGCACCATCGCGGGGGACGACACTCTGCTCGTCGTCTCCCGCGACCCCGACGGCGGACCGGCCCTGGCCGACCGCCTCCGCGCTCTCGCCGAGCGCACTCCCGCGATCTACCCCGAACTGAAGACCGATCTGGAAGAGAGTGCAACATGACCGAGCTTGCGAGGGCATGCATGGAGACAGCACCGTCGGGCACGACCTCGACGAGCGCCAGCGAGGAGTTGTCGTGACCGAACGTGTCGTCCTGGCCTACTCGGGTGGGCTGGACACCTCCGTGGCCATCGGCTGGATCGCCGAGGAGACCGGCGCCGAGGTCATCGCCGTCGCCGGCGACGTCGGCCAGGGCGGTGAGGACATGGAGGTCATCCGCCAGCGCGCCCTCGACTGCGGCGCCGTCGAGTCCATCGTCGCCGACATGCGGGACGAGTACGCCGACGAGTTCTGCCTCCCCGCGCTGCAGGCCAACGCGCTCTACATGGACCGCTACCCGCTGGTCTCCGCGCTGTCCCGGCCGCTGATCGTCAAGCACCTCGTCGCTGCAGCGAAGTACCACGGCGCCTCGATGGTGGCCCACGGCTGCACCGGCAAGGGCAACGACCAGGTGCGGTTCGAGGTGGGCATCGGCGCGCTCGGACCGGACCTGCAGGTGCTGGCCCCCGTGCGTGACTCCGGCATGACGCGCGACAAGGCGATCGTCTTCGCCGAGGAGCGTGGCCTGCCGATCGCGACCACCAAGAAGTCGCCGTACTCGATCGACAAGAACGTCTGGGGGCGTGCCGTCGAGACCGGCTTCCTGGAGGACATCTGGAACGGCCCGATCGAGGACGTCTACGAGTACACGCAGGACCCGACCGTCGCCCGCGACGCCGACGAGGTGACCATCGGGTTCACCGCCGGCGTCCCGACGTCGATCGACGGCAAGCCGGTCACCATGCTGCAGGCGATCGAGCAGCTCAACGCCCGCGCCGGAGCCCAGGGTGTCGGCCGCCTCGACATGGTCGAGGACCGCCTCGTCGGCATCAAGAGCCGCGAGGTCTACGAGGCCCCCGGCGCCATCGCGCTGATCACCGCCCACCAGGAGCTGGAGGCCGTCACCGTCGAGCGCGACCTGGCCCGGTTCAAGC
>JAXDJP010000380.1:0-6383 GCA_034665645.1 Actinomycetota bacterium
TCGACCTGCTGGACGAGGCGATGCGAGCCAGGATGATCGTGTCCGACGAGCACGGGGCGGCCCGGATCGCCCACGACCTGTTCCGCGACGCCATCCTCGCGGGCATCCCCGCCGCCCGGCGGGCCCACCTGCACGCGGCCACCGGGCGCGCGTTACTGAACCTGGCCGGCGGCACCGGGGCCAACGACCTGTCCGCGGTCGGCGGCGCGGCCCGGCTGGCCGCGCACTTCATGGCCGCCGGGCCTGCATACGCCGACGAGGCACGGCACTACTCCGTGACCGCCGCCCGGGAGGCGACCGCCCGCCTCGGCCACGACGACGCCGCCTGGCACTACGAGAACGCCCTGCGGCTCGGACCGACCGGCACGGTAGACGTCGAACTGCTGCTCGCCGTGGCGGCCGCGCGGGATCGCGCCGGCGACGCGCCCGCCGCCCGCCGCCACTACGCCCGGGCAGCCGACGCGGCCCGGGCCGCCACCGACACCACCGCGCTGGCCAGAGCCGCGCTAGGCCTGCATGACCTGGGCAGCCGCGCCGGCACCGACGTCCGCGAGATCACCGAGCTGCTCACCGAAGCC
This sequence comes from Actinomycetota bacterium, assembly GCA_034665645.1. Classification (GTDB taxonomy): domain Bacteria; phylum Actinomycetota; class CADDZG01; order CADDZG01; family WHSQ01; genus JAUJNU01. Next base: position 579 of record JAXDJP010000380.1, read on the forward strand.
GCTGCGCAACCCGAACCCGAACAGGCGGCGCAACCCGGCCACGGGGCCGAGACGGCGCCGGACCGGGCCGCTGCCGCGCTGCGGTCGCGGGTGTTGGCGGCGCTCGCTCGGGCGCACCGCCACTCGACGGCCGCGCCCATCGAACCTCGGGCCCACGCTGCCGCAGCCGAGGCGGTCGAGCTGGCCGGCACGGCCGACGACCCGGGCACCCTCGCGGTCGCGCTGCTCGCCGCGCACGACGTCGCGTGGCGACCCGGCAGCGCCGTCGAGCGTCTCCGGTTGGCCACGGCGATGGCCGACGCGGCCGGGCGCTCCGACGACCGGAACCTGGTCGCCGAGGCCACCCTGCTGCGCGCCGCTGCCCTCATCGAACTCGGCGACCCGGCCGGCCGGGCCGAACTCGTCGCATACACCGAGCTCGCCGACAACCTCGGCCACGCCCGCGGTCGCTGGCAGGCACTGAGCCGGCGCGCGACGTTGGCGGAGATGGCCGGCCGGGTCACCGAGGCGATGAACCACGCCGACGCCGCGGTGGAACTCGGCGCAGCTATCGGCATCCCGGACGCATTCGGTTGCCACAGCACCCTTCGCGGCTCGTTGGCCGCCCTCGGCGCGCCGGTACCCCCGGTCGACGGGCTGCTACCCGACACCGATCCACTGTGGCCGATGTTCCCCCTACTGCGAGCCTGGAGCGACGTCCACAACGGCGAGCAGAAGCGGGCCGCCGCGTCGATGCGCGCCTTCGCCATACGCGACATCGCCGGTCGACACGACCTGGAACTGATGGCCGTCGCAGCCAACGTATGCGCCGAGGTCGGTTCCGCGTCACAACAGGAATGGCTGTACGGCCAGCTGGCGCACCACGCCGGCACACACGTCGTCGTCGGTGGCTGCGCCGCCTACCACGGCGCCGTCGACCACCTCCTCGGCCGGCTCGCCGCCGCGCAGGGCCACCTCGACCAAGCCGCCCGGCACTTCAGCGCCGCGATCGAGATGCACGACCGGCTCGGCACCCCCGCCTGGGGCCAACTGAGCCGCCGCGACCGGGACCGGCTCGCACCGGCGAACGTGTTCCGGCGCGACGCGGACACCTGGCAGTTCACCTTCGACGGTCGCAGCGCCCACCTGGCCGATTCGAAAGGCCTGCACGACATCGCCATGCTGCTCCGCTCACCCGGCCAGGACGTACACGTGTTCACCCTGCTGGGCGTCGACGCCCCGGTCACCGGCGCGGACCCGATCCTGGACGAGCGGGCCAGAGCCACGTACCGGGCCCGGCTGTCCGAACTCGACGCCGACATCGCCAACGCGGACCGCCGCGGTGACCAGCAACAATCAGAACGCGCCAGCACCGAACGCACCGCAATCATTCACGAGCTGAGCGCGTCGACCGGCCTTGGCCGGCGACCCCGACGGCTCGGCGACGACACCGAACGGGCACGCAAAACCGTCAGCGCACGCATCCGAGACGTGCTGGTGCGGATCGAACGCACCCACCCCACGCTCGCCCAGCATCTTCGAGACACGATCAGCACCGGAACGGCCTGTCGCTACACGCCGTCCGAGAGCCGCCATTGGCAAACCTGAGCACAGCGGCCCCCCATCTGCGGCGGGGATGTGCAACGGAACCATGCGCGACCGGGTGCCCGGTCCGGGTGCGCCGCCCGGTCACGTCGGGTGTTCCGCCGGCGGGCGCGGCTCGTCGGCCGCATCGGTGCGCGATGGCGGCCGGTGGCCGCGCAGCAGGCCCAGCGCGAGCAGCGGGAACGTTGGCGAGCAGTCCGGTGAGGTCCAGCCGGACGCCGCTGCCGACGAAGAAGACGGGCACGACGAACCCGTACCCGATCGCCTCCAGCTTGGTGCGGAAATGCGTGGGAGGTGGTGTTGCGGTCGAGCAGGCTGACCACCCCGCCGGCGAGGAACGCGCCGAGGATGCTTTCCAGGCCGAACCGTTCGGCCAGCACGGTGAGGGCGACGAGCAGGAGGACCGCGAGCCGGACCCGGATCTCAGCGGTGCTGTCCTGCAACCGCAGGAGCACGTCGGCCCGGTTGGGTGGTGACGACGGCAATGTCGCAGCCGGCTGCTGCGGCCTCGGTCAGCCGGGCCGACAGTAGCGCCGTCTGCACCCCGTGGCGGCGGTGCGCGGGCGTGGTCGCCGCGCCGGTGGGCTGCGCGACGCGCTCGGCCAGGCGCATGCTGGCGCCGCCGGCGGCGACCCCGTCGCGCAGCGCCAGGTGGCGGCGTACCCCGGCGGCGGCGATGTCGCGCATGGCGTTGACGACGGTGTCGCGTGGGAACTCCTCGTGCGTCGGCACGCCCTGCGTATCAGGGTGGGCGTCGGCGTCGGCGACGATGTCGAGCCAGGCGTCGAACTCGTCGTCGCCGCTGGGTCGTACCTCGACGCCCGGTGGCGTGGACGGAGCCGGGACGCGGTCGAGGGTACGGCCGAGCACGTTCTCGAAGGACACCAGCCGGTAGCCCCGGCCGGTCAGTAGTTCACCGATCGCGGGATCGGCGAGGTTGGCGACTTCGGCCTGTACCGGGGCGCCGCAGCCGGCGAAGGCACGCTCGACCCGGTCGAGGTCGGCCGGTGTGGGTACGCCGGCGAAACCGGTCGCATCGGCCTGCGGTGGCGGGCTGCGTCGCTGCCGGCGGCGATGAGCTGGGCCTCGACCCGCTCGATGCGCTCGGCCAGGGCTACGTCGCAGAACAGCGGTGACCGGTCGACATGATGGCTGATGACGACTCCTTCGGATCGTTCGTGCGAATCGGGTTCGGGATCAGGTTTCGGTCGGGGTGTGGTGTCGATCATCGCTCGGTCGGCGCTGTCGTGGGTGGGTGTGCCGGGGAGGTGAACAGTGGTTCTGGATCTGGTTGGGTCGGTGAACGGGACGGTCCGGTGGGCGTGCGGCCGTTCGACCTCACCGGCCGGCCGATGCGCGGCTGGGTCGTCGTCGCCGGGGAAGTCCTCGACGACGACGTACTCGACCGGTGGGTGGCGCAGGCCCGCACCTTCGTCGCCGGCCTGCCCCCGAAGTAATCCGACCCGGTACCGGCCGCCCGGCCGGATCGCCGCGCCGAGCGCTACTCCGCCCCCGGCTCACTACCGGCAGGATCGCCGTGGCTCCCGCGCCGACCATACCGAGCGGGGGGCCGTAGCCGCGACTGCAAGCATCAGACGGCGCGTGCGCAGCCGACGCGACGTGACGGGGACACGCGCCAGGCATCGATACGGGTCGGTTTACTACGCACCGCCGCGGCGGTGGCCCGCTCCCGGGTGGGCGAGGGCCGCCTTTCCGGCCTGATAGATGAGGCGAACACCTCAAGAAACTCGCGCTCCGGGCTTCGTAGGCTCTTCCCGTTGGCAGCAGACGGGAGAGGCAGATGGCAAGGTTTTCGAAACAAGACGTGACGCCGAACCAGGTAGGGCCCGGCACCGAGTGGCGCGCGGAGCTTGACGGTTACACAGTCAGCATGGTGGCTGTCGGTGCCGATACCGATCTCACCGAACTGCTCGTGGGGCTGCCCAACGACGAGTGCCTGAGTCCGCATTGGGGTGTGGTCACCCAGGGCAGTATGTGGTTCCGTTACAACGGCCAGGAAGAGGTCTTCGCTGCCGGCGATGCCTTCTACGTGCCGTCCGGTCACGCCGCGGGCGCGGCGCAAGGCGCGGAGTTCGTGATCTTCAGTCCGAGTGAGGTCATGGCGTCGGTCGAGGCGCACATGGCCAAGCGGGCGGAGGACTTGTTCGGCGCCCGCGGCTAACGCGGCGCCCGCACGGGCTCCTCCCCGGGGAGGAGCCCGTGCTTCATTGCGAACAGGCTGGCCATGGCACGGTTCGATGCGCCGATCTTCGCGTAGATACGCTCAATGTGGTTCGCCACCGTCTTCGGTGAGATGACCAGTACCGCGGCGATGTCCTTGTTGGTCATCCCACGCGCCGCAAGCCGCAACACGTCGATCTCGCGTGCGGTCAGTCCGGCCGGACCTTCCCGACGGCGCGGCATACGATGCCCGGCGACCGCGAGCACCGCGTGTACGGCGTCGGGGTCGTGCCGACCCGCCGTCACCTCGGCACGCAGCGCGGCGGCGGCCTCGTCCGGGGAGCGTGCCGGCCGGTGTGCGCGCGGCTCGCGCATCGCCTGGTACGCGTCGGCGGCGGCGAGCACGCGCGCGGGTCGCGTCATCTCGGTGGCGGACAGCCCTCGCGGGTAGCCGGATCCGTCGAGCCGCTCGCGGATCTGCGCCGCGATGGCGCCCAGTGGCGAAAGCACCGCCGAGGCTTGCAGCATCCGTTCGGTCAGGTACGGATGCATGCGAACGCGTTCCCACTCCCCCGCACCGAGCGGACCCGGCTTGTCCCAGATCGAGTTGGACACGCCGAGCCGGCCGAAGCCGGAGACCAGCGCCGCGCGTCGCACCGTGCACACATCGGTGGCGGACATGCCCAGCTCGACCGCGGCAGTGCTGCCGAGCGCCGCGAGCGCGCCCGTGTGGCCAAGGAAGTACGGCGACTTCAGATCGACGAAATCGGCCACGGCCTGGAGAGCGGCGTCGATCTCTCCGCCGGACAGTGTCACCGCGAGCGCCGGCTCGGCATCGATCACGGCCTTCCACGTGCCGACCCCATCGAGACCCGACAGGATCAGATCCCCTTCACCGACGACCAGGTCGCACAGACCGGGATCGAACTGCTCGCCCCGTCGCTTGCGCGCGAGCGCCTTCGCTTCCTCGACGCCACCGACGCGGTGTGCGACTTCGACAAACTCCGCGAGCTGTGCGATGCGCGCGGCCGCCGGAACGTTTTCGCCGCGCAGCACCCCGGGCCAGCCCTTGCCATCCCACTGTTCGTACGCGGCACCGACCGCTTCGCGTACCTCCCCGGTCATCCGAAGCTGCTCCGCGAAAGTGCGAGCGAGCGCCGAGTGATGCTCGACCATCCGGTCGAGATCCCGGTGACCGCCCACCGCAAACTCGACACCGATGCGGAAGCGCTGGATCAGCGGATGGCCCGAGCCGAGACGGCGGATGGTCGCGATGGCACCGCGGGCGCTCCGCAGCCCGTAGTCATACTTGGTCGCCTTCAGAGCGATGTCGTCACCGAACCACTTCGCCTGCTCGTGCGCGTCGGTGTGACAGCCGACGTTGATCAGGAGCGCCGTGTAGTACACGGCAGCACGCCCGGCCTCGCCGAGCCCTACCCGCTCCGCGATCCGCAACGCGATGAGGCACTGGCGCAGGACGTGTTCCATGGGCTGTCCGAATCCGAGATCGACACCGAGCGAAAGTGCCGCAACCAGCTCAGCGAGTCGAATGCGCTCGGTACCGTCGTGCACACGATCACGATACAGGCACAGATGATCGACAACTCGGCCGCGCTCAACCGCACCTCGGCACCCGACTGCCCGGCTGGACAACCTGCGGGTTCGATTCCCGTTGCGCACCGTCGTGAGAAGGCGACCGAACAGGTCATCCGGCCATACGGTTGATCATTTTGGATGTGCGTGGACGGCCCCGTTCCGGCCTCGCGGCGCCGGCTGGATCGCTTGGGTCGTACCGGTTTCGCGGCGGTGCCCGTCGGAAAGGGCGATGCCGGGTTCTTCGGTGGGCAGCGGCAGTACCCGGATGGTGTCGACCGGTTGGGTGGGTTGGTGGACAAGCCCGATGTCCGGTCGGCGAAGATCGTCGCGGACCAGCTCCTCGACATCGACATGCTCAAGGAACTCAACCGGGGAAACTGGTGAGCCCGGACCGTCGCCGCCGAGCAGTTATCGTTTTGCAGCAACGGTTCCGGGTCTCGCAGC
>JAXDJP010000381.1:0-2531 GCA_034665645.1 Actinomycetota bacterium
CGAGGTCGCCGTCGCGATCGCCGCGGACGGGGTTGTCACGATGGTCTACAAGGGTGGCTGCGGCCCGTGCGGGATGCGCGTGCGTCAGCGCGCAGTGGGCGGGACGTGGAGTCCGGCGGTCGAGCTCGAGGACTTCGATCCGCTCGGCGAACTCGAAGGGAACCAGTACAAGGACGTGTCGGCTCCCGCTGTCGCTTCCGGCCCCGGCGGGCGAGTGACTGCGACCTGGTCGGTCGGGGCCCAGAACGTGAGGCAGCAGGTGATCCGTACCAGCACCCTCGAGGACGGGTCTTGGTCACCCGCACAGACGATCTCCGGCGATCTTCACCCGGATGACGACGCGCGCATCGTGTTCGAGCACCGATACGCCTCGCAGATCGCTTTCGATGCGACAGGGCGCACCCTTGTGCTGTGGACGCACTCCTTCGAGGACACCGGTGCTCGTGATGACTGGTCGAAGAACATGGTGCATTTCGAGACCGCGGCCCGCGCGGCCGACGCGACTGCCTTCGTGGATGGGGCCGAGATCGCTCGCCGCACTGCAACCGAGTTCGTGGCCGAGGTCCAGCTCGGTATGGCCGAAGACGGCGTCGCCACATTCGTCTGGAACTCTTGGCAGAGCCCCGACTTCGACGGCACCTCGGTGCACGCGAGACGTCGCGCCGCAACCGGCGAGCTCGGCGCGGTGACGCCAGTCGTCTCGGCGGGCGGCACCTCGTTTGACCACCTGAACCCGAAGCTCGCCGTCACGCCGGGCGGCGAGGCGACCGTTCTCTGGACACGATCGGCGCTCTTTCCGACGACCGCCGTCGCGGACGACGTGCTGACCAGAACGTGGAGCGCTGACAACTCCTGGGAGCAGCCGGACGTCGTCGGGACGGGCCTGACCACTGAGGCGGTCGATGTCGCGGCCGGTCGAGACCGGACCGTGGCGGTGTCGTGGCAGCGCTTCCGAGGCACGCGCAGCGAGGTCCGCGGCTATGCGCGCCTCCGTCGTCCCGACGGCACGTGGGCCGACACGGTGACCCTGGCGGGTCCCGACGCGCAGCGATCGCTGGACCCGTTCGTCGCAGTCGAAGGCGACGGGGATGCGCTGGCGATCTGGCGCTCGCAGAGCTTCAACGACTCGACCTCGACGCAGACCGACTTCGTCGAGACGATGGCGACGGGCAGCCCGCCGCCGGACACGCAGGGGCCGCAGATCACCATCGCGACACCCGCCATCGGGCAGCGCTTCACCCAGAACGCCCAGGTGACGGCCGACTTCGCTTGCACGGACGACGTCCATCTGCAGCAATGTCAGGGAACCGTCGCGGACGGCGCGTCGCTCGACACCGGCACCATCGGGCAACACGCCTTCACGGTGGTCGCCACCGACGGTGCCGGGCACGAGACAACCAGGACGCACGGGTACTTCGTCGACGCGCCCGCGAGCAACGAGCCGCCGATCGTCGGCGACCCGTTCCCGGGCAGCGCACCGGTCATCTCGCAGCCCCCGCCGGAATACCGGGAGATCCGGCCGCTGACCCCCGCTCAGATTGCCCTCAGGAACTCCGCCGCCCCGGCTGTCGGCGCGGTCAAGGCAGCGCCGAAGGTCGTCAAGGCCTCAACGCTTCTGAACGGCAAGCTCGTCCTAACGGTCAAGCCGACGATCCCGAACATCGACGTCCGGGGTGCCTTCACCCTCAAACCGACCCGTCTCATCAGCGACAACGGCTTGGGGCTCATCAGCGACAACGGACTGGGAATCATCGGTCCGGCGGCCGCCAACATCATCGGGACCGCGTGCTGCAACCTGATCGGGGCGGGGTCCGGCAACATCATCAGCCAGAACCACGCCAACCTGACCGCCCGAACCAGCGCGAACGTCGGCGCCCGTTCGGCGGCGAGCGTCAAGCTCACCGTGCTCGCCAAGGCAACGAAGTCATTCACAGCCCCGAAGGCCGGCAAGCTACGCCTGAAGGTCAACAGGAAGGGACGCGCCGCTCTACGACGCGCGTTCCGCAAGCGGGGCAAGCAGACGATCACGATCCTCTACATGGTCGGGTTCACCGAGCGCGGCAGCACGAACCCGACCGTCGTCACGGCGCGCCAGATCAAGCTGCGGGAATAGGAGATATCCCCGAAGCACGAGCGCAGCCACTCCGCTGTCGCCTTGGCGCCCTCGATCCCTGAGCTGCGCTCCGGGTCGTCCTCGTGGTTGACGCCGTGAGCGGGAAGATGTCGACTCCGTCCCATTGAGCCGGCGGCCGTCGTCGGGGTGCACGGCCCGCGCGGTCCACTCGCTCACCGCGAAGTCATCGCCGCAGCGCAGCGACCGGCGCTCGAAGCGCAGCGTCGGCCAGCGCTCGGTTCTCCCGGGCGAGCTGCGGTGATCGACCAGCCGGCCGGTGCCGTCGAGTTCGAATCGATGTCCCAGGCCGAGTGATGCGGGCGCCGGCGCCGGCGCCGGGTTTGTGGTGTGCGCGTGCGCGGGAGAAGGAGGGCGTGTTCTCCGGAGCGTGGCGATCGGCGTGCTTGGCGGTCATCGC
>JAXDJP010000382.1:0-3171 GCA_034665645.1 Actinomycetota bacterium
TGGGACATCCTTCTAGACCTCGGTTACGACGCGACGGGCTTCTACCTGGACCTCGGGATCGGCGGTTACTCGACCCGTTCCAAGGAACTGACGATCGCGTACGCCGAGGCTCGCGACGCGAAACTGATCGTGCGTTCGTTGGAACAGGAACACGGCTTCACGGTTCCCGAGTTGTCGCGGCTCACCGGGCGGGTGCCGTGCTCGGGTTGCGGACTCAACAAAAGGTACGAGTTCAATCGCGCCGCGCTCGAGGAAGGGTTCCAGGTTCTCGTGACGGGTCACAACCTCGACGACGAAGTCGCGACGCTCTTCGGCAACATCCTGCATTGGAACACCAGCATGCTCGGCCGCCAGGCGCCGGTGCTGGAAGAGCGCATCTTCGGTGAGGGCTCGGCGGCGAACACCGTCCTCGTCCGCAAGGCGAAGCCGCTCGTCAAGATCGCCGAGCGGGAGACGGCGGCTTACGCACTCCTGAAGGGCATCGATTACGTGGTGGAGGAGTGCCCGATGGTCGAGGGCAACACTCAGCACCGCTACAAGGAAGCGCTCACCATGCTCGAGGAGACCTCGCCGGGGACGAAGCACCAGATGTATTTCGGTTTCCTCAAGAAGGCCGCGGACAGGTTCTCGGCGACCGACGAAGACGTCGAGGTCGTCGCGTGCATCGAGTGCGGCTCCCCGACGGTTGCGTGGGACGGGGCCGAGCCCAGATGTTCCTTCTGCAAGACGAAGGCATTGGCGACGCGGCGCAAGGCAGACGGGACGAGCGCCCGGCCCCCGCGCCGGCGGAGGCACCGGACTTGAGCCGCGGACCGCTCGAAGTAGGGGAGCGCGTCCTTCTGATCGACAACAAGGAACGGCGCTATCTCGTAACGCTCGGTGAAGGACAACAGTTCCACTCGCACAGTGGGGTTCTCGAACACGATCAGTTGATCGGATCCGAAGAGGGAACGCTCGTGCGCTCGAGCGGACGCGGGACGTTCACCGTCTTCCGTCCGACACTTTCGGACTTCGTGCTGAAGATGAAGCGCGGAGCTCAGGTCGTGTATCCGAAGGACATCGGTCTCATCCTCGTGTATGCGGACATCTTCCCGGGCGCGACCGTGGTGGAAGCGGGAACGGGGTCGGGGTCGCTGACGCTCGCCTTGGCGCGCGCTGTCGGGGCCGAAGGACACGTCATCTCTTACGAATTGCGTGAGGACCATCACGCGCAGGGGGCCGCGAATATCGAGGCATGGTTCGCGGCCCAGGGCGCCAAAGCGGACAACGTCGAGTTACGCATCGGAGACGTGTTCGAAGGGATCCCGGAGCAGGGCGTCGACCGCATGGTGTTCGATCTCCCCGAGCCGTGGAACGCGATCGGAACCTCCACCAACTCGCTCGCGTCCGGGGGGATCCTGTGCTGCTACCTCCCGACCATCCCGCAGGTGTCCCAAACGGTGGAGGCCATGCGCCGAGGCGGGTTCGGCGAGATCGAGACTTTCGAGGGCCTGGTGCGGACGTGGAACGTCGATGGGCAGTCCGTCAGACCGGACCACAGGATGGTCGCCCACACCGGTTTCATCATCGTGGGGCGGAAACTTTCCTGAGGTGAGAATCGGTTTCTTACGGGGCGCAGGGAGTACGCTTCCCCCCGGGAGGTGGTTCTGGTAGCAGACGACGATCTTGAGCGACGCATAGCCCAATACGACCGCGAGGTCCAAGAGCTCCAGGGGCAAGTCAAGCTCCTGAGAGACGAGCTCACACTCAACCAGAAGAAGCTCGAAGCCGCCCCGCGCCAGATCCATAGTCTCGAGAAGCGGCTCGCCGCGACGTCGGACGACCTGCAGCGCGCGCAAGAGAACAACGAGAGGCTCGCGAGCACGCTCAGAGAAGCGCGCGACCAGATCGTCGCGCTGCGAGAAGAGGTGGAGAAGCTAAGCCAACCTCCCTCCAGCTTCGCCATCTGGTTGGACCTGCACGATGACTCAACCGCGGACGTGTTCGTCAACGGTCGCAAGCTGCGCGTGAACGTAAGCCCGGACGTAGACACGAGCACGGTGCAGCGCGGCATGCAGGTCATCTTGAACGAGGCCATGAACGTGATCGACGTTCAGGACTTTGAGATCCAGGGTGAAGTCGTCATCCTCAAGGAAGTCATCGAGCCCGGCGTACGTGCCCTCGTGATCGGCCGTACCGACGAAGAACGCGTGGTCGAGATCGGCGCTTCCCTAAAGGACGAGAAGATCCGAGCCGGGGACAGCCTCCTGTTGGAGCCGAAGTCCGGACATGTCCTGGAGAAGCTGCCGAAGCCCGAGGTCGAAGAGCTGATCCTCGAAGAGGTCCCCGACATCGCGTACGAGGACATCGGTGGACTCGACGAACAGATCGAAGAGATCAGAGACGCGGTCGAGCTACCTTTCCTTCACGCCGAGCTCTTCAAGGAGCACGAGCTCGAGCCGCCCAAGGGGATCCTTCTTTACGGCCCTCCTGGGTGCGGGAAGACTCTGGTCGCGAAGGCGGTCGCGAACTCGCTCGCGAAGAAGGTCGCTGCGATGCTCGGCCGCACCGATCGGCGTTCGTATTTCTTGAACGTCAAAGGCCCCGAGCTACTCAACAAGTACGTCGGCGAGACGGAGCGTCAGATCCGCATGATCTTCCAGCGCGCTAAAGAGAAGAGCGAAGAGGGCGTGCCCGTCATCGTGTTCTTCGACGAGATGGATTCGCTGTTTCGCACTCGTGGCTCCGGTATCTCGAGCGACATGGAATCGACGATCGTTCCGCAGCTCCTCGCCGAGATCGACGGTGTCGAGACTCTCAAGAACGTCATCGTTATCGGTGCCTCCAACCGCGAGGATCTGATCGACCCGGCCATCCTGCGACCCGGACGTCTCGACGTGAAGATCAAGATCGAGCGCCCGAACGAGGAGTCGGCCGGCGACATCTTCTCGAAGTATCTGACCGAGACGCTTCCGATCTCCGAGAAGGAGATCGAGGACGCGGGGTCGCGCGCGGAAGCCCTTAAGACGATGATCCACCACACCGTCGAGAAGATGTACTCGGACGACCCGCAGAACCGCTTCCTCGAGGTCACCTATGCGAACGGCGAGAAGGAAGAGCTCTACTTCAAAGACTTCGCGTCGGGCGCCATGATCGAGAACATCGTCCGCCGCGCCAAGAAGACCGCGATCA
>JAXDJP010000383.1:0-3204 GCA_034665645.1 Actinomycetota bacterium
GATCTTCGGCGAGGCCGGCAATGACAAGCTCCAGGGCGCCAGCGGCGCCGACAGAGTCGACGGCGGGCCGGGGGTCGACTCGATCAACGGCGACCGCGCTTCCTGCACATTCACCTGCTCGTTCGACGCCGACATGCTGTTTGCCCGCGACGGGGAGCAGGACACCGTTGACTGTGGCGGCGGGGCCGATACGGCGCAGGTTGACCAGCTGGATGTGGTCGCGTTCTGCGCCGTGATCGACCGTCAAGGTGTGGGCGTCGCCAAGGCGAGCTTCGCCGGCTCGAAGAAGACCGTGAAGGTGGACCGCAAAGGCCGCTTCAGCTACAGCTTCAAGGCGGGCGCAGGGTTGAAGGGCAAGGCCGTGTTCCGCGGCATGGCGACGAAGTCGTTCAAGGTGCCGAGCAGCGGCAAGGTCAAGCTGAACGTGACGCTCGCGCGCAAGAAGCTCGCGCTGCTGCGCAAGAAGGGCAAGATCAAGTCGAAGCTCACCGTGACCCTTAAGGACGGAGCGGGCCACTCCAGTTCGGCATCCAAGACCGTGACGTTCAAGCGATGAGGCGCGCCGTGATTGCCCTGGTGTCGGCGGGGGCGCTCGTCGTGCCGGCAGCCGCTGCCGCCTCGACCGTCTCCGTCGAGGGCGGCGTCCTGCGCGTGGTGGCGGCGCCCGGCGAAGCCAACCAGGTCTCCGTGACCGAGCACGTCCCGCCCGGAAGCTCGACCCCGTCCGAGTACGGGGTCAAGGACACCGGGGCGGGCACGACGCCGGGGCCAGGTTGCGGCCCCGATCCGCTGCTCCCGCCCGAGGGTTCTCCCGTCGTCTGTTCGGCGGCCGGCGTACAGAGCTTCGTCATCCACCTGGGCGACGGCGATGACGGCGTCGACTATCTCTTCCCCGGCCTCCCGGCCAGCGTCTACGGCGAGGGCGGGAGCGACCGCATCGCGATGTTCAGGACGGCCGGGTCGTTCTCCGACGGCGGCGAGGGCGACGATGACCTCCAGGGCGGAGACGATGTCCGCGGTGGTCCTGGGAATGATCAGATCCTCGGCTACCGGCTGCTCGACGGCGGCGACGGCAACGATGTCCTGGTCAAGAGCAATGCGAAGGGGAGCGGTCGGCTCACCGGCGGCCCGGGTGACGACAGCCTGCAATCCGACGACGGCTATCCCGATCAGCTCCAGTGCGGCGACGGCCGTGACGTGATCGCGAATGCCGACGGCACCGACAAGAACGACGGCACCTGCGAGAGCGGGAAGGGTGTCGGCGGCGCACGCCCGCCGGTGAAGGCGCAGATCACCGTCTTCGAGCTGCCCAAGGGCAGGTCACGACCTGGCCCGGACGGCCGCCTGGCGGTCTGGATGAGGTGCAGCGTGGCGAACTGCTCCGCGACGGTCCGGATCTTCGCCGCCGGCGAGGTGAACACCGACAGCTTCGCCCGCTTTCGCATTGCGCCGCTCCGCCACGTGGTGGTGGGCAAGAAGGCGAAGCTCGTCCACCTGCGGCTGACTAGGCAGCAGCGCCGCGCCCTGCGCCGCACTGAGGCCTACTCGGGCGTCGGGGCGATCGTGATCACGCGCCGACCGGGCGCGGACGCCAAGATGCTCACCGACGGGCTCTACTGCCAGCGCGCGGACCCCTGCCTCGTCCGCTAGCCGGACTTGCGCGTTTGGCGACTCGCTTCTACCTTGGTCGCCATGCCCACGATCTGCCCCTCCTGGAGGGCCTACCTCCCAATTGCGGTACTTGCGATTACGATGGCGCTACCGACCGCGGCGAACGCGGCCGCGTACCGGTTCAAGGCCAACCTCAGCATGGTCCAGACCACTGACTGGGGCCAGACGGTTCGGCATCCAGCGCCCGGCGACGGCTACTGCGGCGAGCGCGATGTGCACTGGGAGTACACCAGCGAGGGCGACGGCCAGTTGAAGGCGAAGATCGTCGGCGCCCTGGTGACCTTCAGGGGAACGCGCGGGCAGATGCAGTCCAGCGAGATCAAGGTCCCCGGCACGGTCGTCGCGAACGCCAGCGACTACACGATCACCCAGGTGGGCGTCCCGGACGAGGGTTGCGAGCTGCCGTCGCCGCCCCCCTTCACGGTCGGCACATGCAATCCCCTCGTCAGGAGACCGGGCACCGCTCGGAGCTTCCTGCTCGCGGTCGGCGGGCGCCTCAGCCTCACCGGCGGGTTCTACCGGCGCGACAAGAAGTCATGCGCTGACCCGAGCCTCTACACCGGCCTGCTCGGGATAGCTGGCCGGCCGAAGCGCAACGACGTGAATGACCTCATTGCCAGCAAGCGTGTCCGGAGCATCGACCTCAGTGTTTCCCACAAGACGAAGTTCGGCCTCAAGAACCTGAGCGACTTCGGCGCAAACAGCAAGCTCCTGAAGGCGAGCGGCAACGGCTCCGCGAGCTGGCACGTGAAGCTCACGCGAATCCGCTAGCGACCCCGTTTCGGGGTACCCCATCCCAGCACGGTCGCCACGTAAGGAGTAACGTGGCGCTCCGCCACGGGCCCCGGCAGGGAATTCGGGGCCAGAGCTACAGAGAACTGGGAGGTTCTTTATGAGCGGCAGAGGGAAGCTGCGCGGCCTGGCGGTCGCTGCAGCCGCGATACTTTCGCTTGCCTTCGCGTCGACCGCGAGCGCGGATAGTTTCATCGTGCTCTACAAGGGGAGCGCGGTACCAGCGTCGGCCAGCGCCGACGTCCAGAAGGCAGGCGGCACTTACGTCTACGGCTACGACCAGATCGGCGTGGCCATTGCGCGCTCGGACAGCGCAAGCTTTGCGTCACAGATGGCGAAGGACAAGCGCGTCGAGGGCGTGAGCTCGACGGCAGGCTTCGCCTCGAAGCTCGAAGAGCCGTCGGCGGAGAGCGCGGAGGGTCCACCGGCAGGCGACCTACCGAACGCGCCGGCAACCGATGCCGACACGTTCTCGCCACTTCAGTGGGACATGCGGCAGATCCATACGCCCGAGGCACACGCGATCACGGGCGGCAGCCCGGCCGTGCTCGTGGGAGATATCGACACGGGAATTGACTTCGGCCATCCTGACCTGGCGCAGAACATCTCCGTTCCGGACAGCGCGAACTGCCTGAGCGGCGAACCGGTGCCCGGTCTGGCGGCCGCTGACGACAACGGCCACGGCACGCACACCGCGGGCACCATCGCCGCGGCGTCGAACGATGTCGGCATCGTCGGCGT
>JAXDJP010000384.1:0-2703 GCA_034665645.1 Actinomycetota bacterium
CTGCGGGCCGGCGAGATCGTTGGAGTGTTCCCGGAGGCGACGATCAGTCGCTCCTTCACCATCAAGGAGCTCAAGAGCGGCGCGGCCAGGATGGCGGCCTCCGGCAAGGCGCCGCTGATCCCGATGGCGGTGTGGGGGACGCAGCGGCTGTGGACCAAAGGCCGGCCCCGTACGATCACCCGGCGCCACACCCCGATCTCGATCCTCATCGGTGAGCCGATCATGCCGGCGCCGCGGGACAAGAGCGACGCGGTCATGGTGGAGCTCAAGCGCCGGATGTCGGAACTGCTCGACCGGGCCCAGCAGGAGTATCCGGACAAGCCCGAGGGTCCGGAGGACACCTGGTGGCTGCCGGCACACCTGGGTGGCACCGCGCCCACCCCGGACGAGGCCGCCGCGCTCGACGCCCGCGGCAGACCGCCGCGGGACGAACCCGCGTGACAGTGGACCACGTGCAGTGGACCACGTGACAGTGGACCGTGGACCACCCGACGCCGGCCGGCCGCGCCGACCGGGAAGAATGAGTCCGTGACCCCTCGCGACGTTGTGCTGCTCGGTTCGACCGGCTCCATCGGTACCCAGGCCGTCGACATCGTACGGCGCAACCCGGACCGGTTCCGGGTGGTCGGCCTGGGTGCCGGCGGCGGCAACGTCGACCTGCTCGCCGCCCAGGCGCTCGAGCTGGGCGTCGAGGTCGTCGGGGTGGCGAGGTCGAGCACCGTGCAGGATCTCCAGCTGGCCTTCTACGCCGAGGCCAGCAGGCGCGGGTACGCGACCGGCGGTTTCCGGATTCCCAAGATTATCTCCGGTCCGGCGGCAATGACCGAGCTGGCCGAATGGCCCTGTGACGTGGTTCTCAACGGCGTGGTGGGCGCCATCGGTCTCCGACCGACGCTCGCGGCGCTGGCGTGTGGTCGTACCCTCGCGCTTGCCAACAAGGAGTCGCTCGTTGCCGGCGGCCCGCTCGTTCGCGCCGCGGTGTCCCGGCCGGGGCAGATCGTCCCGGTCGACTCGGAGCACTCGGCGCTCGCGCAGTGCCTGCGCGGCGGGCGGGCCGGCGAGGTCAACCGGTTGGTGCTGACCGCCAGCGGCGGAGCGTTCCGTGGGCGGCGGCGCGACGAACTGACCGATGTCACGCCGGACGAGGCGCTCAAGCATCCCACCTGGGACATGGGCCCGGTGGTCACCGTCAACTCGGCGACGCTGGTCAACAAGGGTCTTGAGGTGATCGAGGCGCACGAGCTGTTCGACGTGCCATACGACGCGATCGAGGTGATGGTGCACCCGCAGTCGGTCCTGCACTCTCTTGTCGAGTTCACCGACGGCTCGACGCTGGCCCAGGCCAGCCCGCCCGACATGCGGCTGCCGATCGCGCTCGCGCTGGCCTGGCCGGACCGCGTGCCGGCGGCGGCGCCGGCGGTCGACTGGACCCAGGCGCACAACTGGGAGCTGCGTCCGCTCGACGAGGAGGCGTTTCCCGCGGTCGCACTGGCCAAGGCGGCCGGTCGTGCCGGGGGCTGCCAACCGGCGATCTACAACGCGGCCAACGAGGAGTGCGTGGCCGCGTTCCTGGCCGGACGGTTGCCGTTTCTGGCCGTCGTCGACACTGTCGAACAGACGCTGGCGGATTCTCCGGATTTCGTCGCACCAGGTACGGTCGAAGACGTGCTCGCCGCGGAGTCGTGGGCGCGGGTACGCGCGCGCGAGCTGATCGCGGCAGTGGCGGAAGGAGCCTGATGGCGTTGGTATTCGGGATCGTTGTCTTCGCTCTCGGCATCTTGATCTCGGTGTGCCTGCACGAGGCCGGGCACATGGGCACGGCCAAGGCGTTCGGCATGAAGGTCACCAGGTACTTCGTCGGCTTCGGCCCGACGCTCTGGTCGTTCCGCCGTGGCGAGACCGAGTACGGCGTGAAAGCACTGCCGTTGGGCGGTTTCGTGAAGATTGTCGGGATGACCCCGCAGGACGACGATGTGGCGCCCGGCGACGAGCCGCGCGCGATGTGGCGGTTCCCGGTGTGGAAGCGCACGGTCGTCATGTCGGCCGGCTCGATCACCCACTTCGTCCTGGCCTTCGTCACGCTCTGGATACTGTTCATGTTCGTCGGGGTGCCCGACGACCGTCAGGTCAACAGCGCTCCCGCCACCATCGGCAGCATCACGACCTGCGTCAACGACTTCAAGGTCGACCCAGCGACGAAGCAGCCGGTGACCTGCAAGCCCGGCGTCGACCTGGCCAGCCCGGCGTCCAAGGCGGGATTCAAGCCCGGTGACGTGATCACCATGATCAACGGACAGTCGATCTCCAACTACGGCGAGATGCGGACCGTGGTACGGGCTCTCGGCGACAAGGACGCCACGATCACGTACACCCGCGACGGGCAGAGCCGCTCCGCCCAGGTACACATCCCGGCCGTTGAGCGGGTCAAGGACAACGTGGACCCGAACAAGGCGGTCACCGACGTCAAGCCCGAGGACCTGGAGCGCGCGGGCATTCTCGGTATCGCGGCGCAGATTCCCACCACCACATTCGGGCCGGTCAAGAGTGCCACCCTGACCGCCAAGGGTATGGGCAACATCGTGGTACTGACGTTCGGCTCACTCAAACAGATCCCGGAGAAGATTCCCGCTCTGGTAACGGCGATCACCGGTGGTCAACGTGACCCCAACACGCCGGTCAGTGTGGTCGGCGCCAGCCGCATCG
>JAXDJP010000385.1:0-2737 GCA_034665645.1 Actinomycetota bacterium
GGCGTAGCCCCGGAAGTCGTATCCGTAGCGCTTGTGGATTGCCTCCAGCAGGAGGCCGGTCTCGATGTCGTCGAGCTCGGCCGGCGCGCCGGTCACCTGTATAGCCACACCCTCATCAGCGAGAGCAGCTGGTCCACGTCCACAGGCTTCGTGATGTAGTCGGACGCTCCCGAGGCGATGCTCTTCTCGCGGTCGCCCTTCATCGCCTTGGCGGTCAGGGCGACGATCGGGAGGCGCTGGAACTCGGGCATCTCGCGCACCGCGCGCGTGGCCTCGTACCCATCCATCTCCGGCATCATGATGTCCATCAGGACGAGCGAGACGTCCGGGTTCGACTTCAGCGCCTCGACCCCCTCGCGCCCGTTCTCCGCGAACAGGACCTCCATGCCGCGCCGCTCGAAGACGCTGGTGAGCGCGAACACGTTGCGCACGTCGTCGTCCACGATCAGCACCTTCTTGCCCTCGAACACGGCGTCCGCCATGTGCAGCCGCTCGAGCATCTGGCGCTTCTCCGCGGGCAGCCGCGCCTCCACCCGGTGCAGGTAGAGCGAGGTCTCGTCGAGCAGGCGCTCCGGTGAGCGCGCGTCCTTGACGATGATCGTCTCGGCGTAGCGCTTCAGACGCGTCTCCTCCTTCGGCGTGAGCTCCTTGCCGGTGTGCACGATCACCGGCAGGTTGCGGAAGCGCTTCGCGCGCTTGATGCGCTCCAGCATCTGGAAGCCGCTGCCGTCCTCGAGCCCGAGGTCGAGCACCATGCAGTCGAAGTGGCGGCCGTCGAGCTCGGCGAGGGCCTGCTCGCGCGAGGCGGCACCCACCACCTCCACGTCGGCGCCGCCGATCAGGTCGATCAGGGCGTCGCGCTCGCGCTCGTCGTCCTCCACCACGAGCACCGAGCGGGTGCGGCGGTCGAGGAACTCGGCCAGCTGGTCGAATACACCGCCGAGCAGC
This sequence comes from Actinomycetota bacterium, assembly GCA_034665645.1. Lineage (GTDB taxonomy): Bacteria > Actinomycetota > CADDZG01 > CADDZG01 > WHSQ01 > JAUJNU01. Next base: position 949 of record JAXDJP010000385.1, read on the forward strand.
TCAGCTGTGACCGGCTTGGTGAGGCAGCCGAGCGCGCCCGCCTGGCGCAGATCCCGCTCCGACCCCTCCTCCGCGAGCACGTACACCGGCAGGTGCCGCGTCTCGGGGTGGCGCTTCAGGTGATCGAGCACCGCCTCGCCGTTCAGCTGGGGCAGGTCCCGGCTCACAATCACCGCTTCCGGCATGAACTCGTGGACGAGCGCCAGGCCGGCGTCGCCGCGCAGCGCGAGCAGGCAGCGGAAGCCGTGCTCGTGCGCCACCTCGACGGCGCTCCTGGCCAGGTCGCGGTCCTCCGTCATCACGAGCGCCACGCGCTCGCCCGCCGGGAGGTCCGAGCGGTCGTCCGTGAGCGGCTCGGGCAGCGCGGCCGCGTCGGCACGCCGTCGCGACTGCGTGGCCGCCACCTGCAGCGCGGTGGGCTCCTCGGCCGGCTCGGTCGGGATGCTCACCGGCGCGGTGCTCGGGAGGTAGAGCGTGAACGTGGCGCCCTCGCCCTCCGTGCTCTCCACCTGGATCTCGCCGCCCAGCAGCCGGGTGATCTCGCGGCTGATCGAGAGGCCGAGGCCGGTGCCACCGAAGCGGCGGGAGATCGAGCCCTCCGCCTGCTGGAACGCCTCGAAGATCAGGCGCAGCTTGTCGGGCGGGATGCCGATGCCGGTGTCGGAGACGGAGAACGCCACCACGCTCTCTGCGCGTGTGAGCAATTCGCCCGCGAACTGCATGTCCGTCGGGGCGGCCCCGATGGTCAACCGGACCGAGCCCTTCTCGGTGAACTTGAACGCGTTCGAGAGCAGGTTCTTCAGCACCTGCTGAAGGCGCTGCTCGTCCGTGTTGATCTGCTCCGGCGCGCCGGGGGCCAGATCGATGCCGAACTTGAGACCCTTCTCCTCCGCGAGCGGCCTGAACGAGCGCTCCACGAAGTCGCGCACGGACTCGAGCTCCGTACGGCCGGCGTGCACGTCCATCTTGCCCGCCTCGACCTTGGAGAGGTCGAGGATGTCGTTGATCAGCGCGAGCAGGTCCGAGCCCGCGTTGTGGATCGTCGACGCGGCGTCCACCTGCTTCGCCGTCAGGTTGCCGACCTCGTTGGAGGCGAGCACCTTCGACAGGATCAGCAGCGAGTTGAGCGGCGTGCGTAGCTCGTGCGACATGTTCGCCAGGAACTCGGACTTGTACTTCGAGCTGACCGCGAGCTGCTCCGCCTTCTCCTCGAGCGAGCTGCGGGCCATCTCGATCTCGCGGTTCTTGATCTCGATGTCGCGGTTCTGGCGCTCGAGCTGCTCCGCCTTCTCCTGGAGCTCCTCGTTCGTGGCCTGGAGCTCCTCCTGCTGGGACTGAAGCGCCTGCGACTGCTCCTGGAGCTCCTGCGACTGGGACTGCGACTGCTGGAGCAGCTGCTCCGTGCGGACGTTGGCGATGATCGTGGAGAGCACCACGCCGATCGTCTCGGTGAGCTGGTCCAGGAACTGCAGGATCACCTCGGTGAACGGCGTGAAGGAGGCCAGCTCGATCACGGCGAGCACCTGCTCCTCGAACAGGACCGGGATCACGATGATGTTCGTGGGCACGGCCTTGCCGAGGCCGGACGCGATCTGCACGTAGTCCTCGGGCGGGTCGGTGATCAGGATCGGCTTCTTCTCGAGCGCCGCCTGGCCCACGAGCCCGTCGCCCGGGCGGAAGCGGTTCGCCACCTGCTTGCGGCGCGTGTAGCCGAAGCTCGCGAGCAGCCGCAGCTCATAGTCGGCGCCCTCCTCCTCGTGGTCCGAGAGGAAGAAGGCCCCGTGCTGCG
>JAXDJP010000386.1:0-2520 GCA_034665645.1 Actinomycetota bacterium
ATGCCGCCGACGCCCCAGCCGAGCACACCCAGGCCGTTGACCATCGTGGTGTGCGAGTCGGTGCCGACCAGCGTGTCCGGGTAGGCGACGCCATCCCGGTCGTAGACGACGCGGGCGTGGTACTCGATGTTGACCTGGTGCACGATGCCGGTGCCCGGCGGCACAACCTTGAAGTCGTCGAACGCGGTCTGCCCCCAGCGCAGGAACTGGTAGCGCTCGGTGTTGCGCTCGTACTCGAGCTCGACGTTGCGCGCGAAGGAGTCGGGCGCACCGAACAGGTCGGCGATCACGGAGTGGTCGATGACCAGCTCGGCCGGCGCCAGGGGGTTGATCTTGTCGGCGTCGCCGCCGAGCTCCTGCATCGCCTCGCGCATGGTGGCGAGGTCGACGATGCACGGGACGCCGGTGAAGTCCTGCATGACGACGCGGGCGGGTGTGAACTGGATCTCGGTGTCCGGCTCGGCGGTCGGGTCCCACGCGGCGACGGCACGGACATGGTCGGCGGTGATGTTGGCGCCGTCCTCGGTGCGGAGCAGGTTCTCAAGCAGGATCTTCAGCGAGAACGGGAGCTTGTCGCTTCCGTCCACCTTGTCGAGGCGATAGATCTGGTACGACGTGTCGCCGACCCGCAGCTCACCCTTCGCGCCGAAGCTGTCTGTGCTTTCCCCGACGCCAGTCCCGTTGTCGCCCACGACCCGCTCCTCTCGTCGCCACCATCCTGCCGCGCGGCCCTGCGCACGCCTCGGGCGGCTCCCACCAATGTATCTTGATGTCGAGATACTTTCAACACACCTCATCCCACCCCCGTTCGGGCAGGATGTCGCGGGTGACCATCGATGCCGCCGACGTGCGCGCCAGCCTGTCCCGTCAGTCCTTCATGACGGAGCTCGGCGCCGAGCCGGTCGAGATCTCCCCCGGCCGCGTCGTGCTTGAGATGGCGTTCCGCGACGACCTGTGCCAGCAGAACGGCTTCCTGCACGCGGGGGTCATCACCTCGGTCGCCGACTCCGCCTGCGGCTATGCCGCGCTCACCCTGATGCCGCCGGGCAGCGACGTGCTGAGCGTGGAGTTCAAGGTGAACCTGCTGGCCCCGGCGGTGGGCGACCGGTTCCGGGCGGTTGGCACCGTCGTACGGTCCGGGCGCACGCTGACCGTGTGCAGCGGCGAGGTTTTCGCGCTCGCCGCGGGCCGACCGGACAAGCACGTGGCACTGATGCAAGCCACGATGATCGCCGCGTCGCCGGAGTAGCCTGCAAGAAATCTGGACCCGTCACGAGCGAAGGAGCGACCGGTGGCCTCTCGACTCAACCCCTACATCAGCTTCGAGGACAACGCTCGGCAAGCCATGGAGTTCTACAAGGAGGTCTTCGGCGGGACGCTCGCGCTGAGCACGTTCGGCGAGTTCGGCCAGGCCGACTCCCCGATTGCCGACAAGATCATGCACGGTCTGCTCGAGACCGACCAGGGGTTCACGATCATGGGCGCCGACACACCGCCAGGCATGGACCGCAGCCCGGGCGACAACATCACGGTCAGCCTGAGCGGCGACGACGCCGACCAGCTGCGCGGCTACTGGGACAAGCTCTCCAGCAGCGGCAAGGTGATCACGCCGCTGGAGAAGCAGATGTGGGGCGACGAGTTCGGCCAGTGCCTGGACCAGTTCGGGATCGCCTGGATGGTCAACATCACCGCAGCGCAGGCCTGACCGACCCGCCTGGGCCGACAACGGGTCTAGGTCGACACCGGGCCGAGGATCGCGACGCACTCCACGTGCGCGGTCATCGGGAACAGGTCGAAGGCGCGTAGCTCGACCAGCTCGTAGCCGCCGCGTTCGCGGAACCAACGCAGGTCACGTGCCAACGCGGCGGGATCGCACGCGACGTAGGCGATGCGTCGTGCCTTCACCCGGCTGAGCAGGTCGACCACCGCCTTGCCCGCGCCGGACCGAGGGGGGTCCAGCACCACGAGGTCGGCCCGGCGCAGCCGAAGCCGGCGCAACACGTGGTCGACCCGCCCGCGCTCGACCCGGACCGTCGGCACGTCGGCGAGGTTATGCCGGGCGTCGGCCACCGCAGTCGGGTCGGACTCGACGGCCGTCACGCGGCCGCCCGGCCCGAGCCGCTGCGCCAACGACGCCGCGAACAGGCCGACCCCGCAGTAGAGGTCCAGGGCCGACTCCCCCGGGCGCGGCTCCAGGCCGGCGAGCACCGCGTCGAGCAACGTCTCGGCCGCCCCCGGGTGCACCTGCCAGAACCCGCCACCGCTGACGCGGAACTCGCGGCCGGCGGCGACCTCGGTCACCGTCCCGACGGGCGCTCGGCCGGGGGCTCGGCTAGCGACAGGGTCGGCCAGCACGACTCGCTCGCCGGTCGCGACCGAGGCCGCCACCTCGACCGAGCTCTCCGCAGGCCAGCTTTCCTGCGGCACCCGCGCCTCCACCACCAGTGGGTGCGCGATGCGACACCAGTCGATCCGCACGACCTCGTGCGACCGGTGCCGGCGCAGACCGGCATGTCCGGC
>JAXDJP010000387.1:0-3479 GCA_034665645.1 Actinomycetota bacterium
GGCCGCGGAGGCGCCGCCGTTGGCGGCCGTCGAGGCGGTGCGCCCGAGCGACGTCGCGCCGGCGGGCGAGCGCGGCTTTCGCATCCTCGCGAGCCCGCGCGGCGGCGAGGCGGCCGCGCTCGTCAGCCCCGACACCGCGACCTGCGACGACTGCCTGGCCGAGCTGTTCGACCCCTCGGATCGGCGCCACCGCTACCCGTTCGTCAACTGCACCAACTGCGGGCCGCGGTTCACGATCGTGCGCGGCGTCCCCTACGACCGGCCGCTCACGACGATGGCCGGATTCGAGATGTGCCCGCGCTGCGCCGCGGAGTACGGCGACCCGGCGGACCGGCGCTTCCACGCGCAGCCGAACGCCTGCCCGGAGTGCGGCCCGACGGTGCGACTGCTGCCGGGCGACCACTATGGCGACGAGGCGCTGCGCGGCGCGGCCGCCGCCCTGCGCGACGGCGCCGTCGTCGCCGTCAAGGGCATCGGCGGCTACCACCTCGCGTGCCTCGCCGGGCGCGAGCCCGCCGTCGCGGCGCTGCGCGCGCGCAAGCACCGCGAGGACACGCCGTTCGCGGTGATGGTGCGCGACGTGCGCGCGGCACGCCAGGTGGAAGCCCCCCAGGCCCTTGATCGCGACGATCGCACCGCCGATCAGAGCTGAGCACGCAGCGCGCAGGGCAGCGTCGCCGCGCAGCGAGCCGAAGGAGAGCGACGGCCCGCAGTCGGGGCAGGCGTTCGGCTGCGCGTGGAAGCGGCGGTCGAGCGGGTCCTCGTACTCGGCGCGGCAGGCCTCGCACATCGCGAAGCCGGACATCGTGGTGAGCGGCCGGTCGTAGGGGACGCCGCGCACGATCGTGAAGCGCGGCCCGCAGCCCGTGCAGTTCGTGAACGGGTAGCGGAAGCGCCGGTCCGCCGGGTCGAACAGCTCGGCCAGGCAGTGGTCACACGTCGCGCTGTCCGCTGCCACCGGCGCGTCGGGCGAGCCCGAGGCAGCCGCACTCGGCGCGATCGCGAAGCCCGGCTCGCCCAGAACTGAGAGCTCCTCCGACGCGACGCGCTCCACGCGCGCGAGCGGTGGCGCCTCCACCGCGAGCCGCTCGCGGAACGCAGCCACCGCCTCGCCGCCGCCCTCGACCTCGATCAGCACCCCGCGCTCGTCGTTCAGCACGTGGCCGGCGAGCCCCATCTCGTGCGCGAGCCGGTACACGAACGGGCGGAAGCCGACGCCCTGGACGGTCCCGTCCACGCGCAGCCGCACACGCCGCGCAGCGCTGGGAGCGGTCAGTCGCGTGCGCGCTCCTTCAGCCCGGCCAGCACGAAGCCGTACAGCAGGTGGTCCGCGATCAGCGCGGCCTGCTCCGCCGGCTTCGGGCGCTTGCTCTGCTTCAGCCCGAGCAGCGGCGCGACGCCGAAGTCGTAGCTCATCAGGATCCCGAGGCCGTACAGCGGCCCGAACCACGACGCGCGCCGAAGCTCGTGCGGCACCGCCCCGAAGATCGCCCCGCCGGCGATGCCGACCGACCAGTGGACGAGCTCCACCGCCGCGCGCCGCCGGCTCTTCGGCACATACGAGAGGACCCCCGTCGGCCGCCGCTTCTTGGCCAGCGACTGCGGCGGCGTCTCGCGGAGGAGGCCCACGTCCGCGGTGAACGTCCGCATGCCCGTCATCGCCATCGCGCCGATCGCTCCCCGCACGGCGCCCATCCCGACATCGCTCATCCCACCGACTCCACCAGCAGGTGGTACGCGCTGGCCTGCGCCTCCTGGATGCGCGGGATGTGCTCGGAGCGGGTGACGACCACGTGGTCGGCCAGCGCCTCGGCGGCCACGCGCCCGCCGTCGTAGCCGACCATCGCGATCGTCACGAGCCCGCGCCGCCGCGCCTCCGCCAGCGCCGCGATCACGTTGTCGGAGTTGCCGCTCGTCGACAGCGCCAGCACCACGTCGCCCGGGCTGCCGTAGGCGATCACCTGGCGCGCGAAGATCGCCTCGGTGCCGATGTCGTTCGCGATCGCGGTGACGATCCCCGCATCGGCCGTCAGGTCGATCGCGGCGCGCGGCGCGAGGTCGGCCACCACGTCCATCGCGTCGGTCGCCGAGCCGCCGTTGCCGAGCGCCAGCAGCTTCCCGCCGCCGTCGAAGCAGGCGCGCAGGGCGGCCGCCGCCGCATCCAGCTCCGGGCGGTTCTCCTCGAGCGTCTGCGCGCGCAGCGCCGCGATCTCGCGCGCCTTCATCAGCACCGACTCGCGCACGTCCGCGATCAACGCCTCGCGGCCGTCCCCCTGCTCCTCGAGGAACGGGTAGAGGAAGCCCGCCGCCCCGCCGCCGCGCGAGCGCCGGCCGCCGTGCTCGAGGAACACGTGCACGTGCTCCCAGAGGAAGTGGTAGAGCGTCTCGGCCAGCTCCTGCGCCACGAACGGGTCGGCCACGGGCGGCACGAACACCCAGTCCGCGGCCGTCCGCGGGCAGAACGCGATCGTCAGGCAGCCGCGCTCGCCGGCGACACGCAGATCCTCCTGCGGATCGAACGCGATCACCATGTCGTCCGGCCGCGCGAGAGCGGCGAGCTGCTCCGGCGTAAGCGCCAGCGCCGGCAGCGCGCGCTTGCCGACGATCACAGGGTGCACGAACTCGACCGCCACGTGACGCGCGTCGGACCAGCCGCGCGGCGAGCGCGCCACCGCCAGCAGCCGGCCGCCTCGCCTGAAACGCTCGGCCATCGCATGGCAGAGGCGTGCGACGCGCTCGGCCTCGGCGCCGAAGAACTGCACGTCGGCTCCGGCGCGAGCGAGGCCCGTCGTCAAGCCGCGGCCCCCGCGCCCACCCGTGTCTCCGCGACCGTGCGCACGAGCCACTCGCGCCACGCGTCGATGCCCTCGCCGCTGCGCGCGCTGACGCGCATCGTCGGCACGCCCGGATGCACCGCCTGGATGTTCGCCTCGAGCCGCTCGACGCTCACGTCGAGGTGCGGCAGCAGGTCGATCTTGTTCACCAGCACGAGATCGCAGGTGCGGAACATCAGCGGGTACTTGAGCGGCTTGTCCTCGCCCTCGGTGACCGCCGAGACCATCACGCGCACGTCCTCGCCGACCCTGAACTCCGCCGGGCAGACGAGGTTGCCGACGTTCTCGATCACCAGCAGGTCGATCTCCTCGAGCGGCAGCGCCGGGATCGCCGAGCGCACCATGTTCGCGTCCAGGTGGCACTCGCCGCCGAAGCCCGCCGCGGTGTTGAGCTGCGTGACCGGCACGTGCAGCGCGGACAGCCGGTCGGCGTCCATCGAGCCCTCGACGTCGCCCTCGAGCACGCCCGCTCGCACTCCGTCGAGGTCGGCGATCGTGCGCTCGAGCAGCGTCGTCTTGCCGGCCCCAGGAGCGCTCATGAAGTTCACGACGGTCACGGCATTGCGGTCGAAGTCGTCGCGGTTCGCGTGGGCGATCGTGTTGTTGGCGTCGAGTGCGTCCTCGACGATCCTCACCTTCGTACGG
>JAXDJP010000388.1:0-4162 GCA_034665645.1 Actinomycetota bacterium
TGCGCGGACCAATCCGCCCTTGCACCCGCACCCCTTCCAGTAGAGCAACCCGACCCGCACGCCGAAGCCCCGCGCCAGCGGAACTGTCCGAGCGAAAACAGCGACCAGCCACCACCCCGCGCGTTTCTCGCGGTCGACGGCAAACGGGTCCGCGGCGCCACCGACACCGGCGGCAACGCCCCGCACCTGCTGGCCGCCGCCACCCACCAGCAGGGCCTGGTCCTCGCGCAGATCGACGTCCATCACAAGACAAACGAGATCCCGATGTTCGCGCCGCTGCTCGACCCCATCGACATCGCCGGGATGCTAATCACCGCCGACTGCCTCCACACGCAACGTAACCACGCCATCTACCTGCACAAACGCCGCGCGGACTTCGGCTTCTGCGTCAAGAACAACCAACCGAATCTGTTCGCGGCCCTCGACGTCCTGGCCTGGCCGGACGTACCGATCACCACGACACAACCGACCGGGGACACGGCCGGATCGAAACCCGCACCCTGCAAGTCATGCCGCGCCACTCGATCTGTCCTTTCCTCACGTCAAGCAGGTGTTCCTCGTCGAACGTACGGTCACCGACACCCACGGCTCGCCACTGTCGAACGTCGCGATCCTCGGAGTCACCAGCCTGAGCGCCGCACCCGGCAATCCCAGCGCCCATCGCCGATGGCCGCCGCGAGCGCCCGGGTTCTGGCGCCGCGGGTCGCTCGTCGCGCGCTACGGGCGGTCTGCGCCGCCAGGGTCCCGTGGGGCGCGTGAGCCGTGAATTGAGGCTGCATGTCTTGTCTGGTCTCTCCGTGGCCGAAACGGCCATCCCCCGCTTTTGATCAGCACAGCCTAGGGTTGGTGACTCTTTGTAGTCATCAGCCCGGCGTCGGGATTACGATCGATTGGAGGAGCTATGTCCGTCGGTGGACCTTGGTCAACGGACCACCAGCGTGACGGCGTTCGTCGTCGCCGAGCCGGCCGAGTTGGTGAATACCGCCCGGTACCGCCACTTCGATTGGGCGCGCCCGGTCCGGAACGAGAGCCTGGTGGAGCGCTGCCCGCTGAGACTGGCCCACGTCTTGCCGCCGTTGGCGCTCACCTGCCATTGCGCCAACGGCGCCGGAGCGCCCGACGCGGCGGCGGTGAACACCACGGTCTGGCCGGACGAGACGGTCTTCGCGCCAGGCTGGGCGGTGATCGTTGGCTTGACGGCCGGGACGACGATCGCGCCGCTCACCGTGCCCGTCGACCCGTTCGCGGCCCGCAGTGGACCGTCCGCATTGGACGCCGACAGGGTCCAGGTGTAGGTGGCCGGCGGCAGCACCGTGCCCGCGGCGTTCCTGCCGTCCCACGCGACCATGGCGTCTCCCTGCGCGGCCATCGCCGGGTCGCACGCGAGGGTCCGCACCGTCGTGGCGCCGGCCCTCAGCTGCACGTCGCATGAGGTCATCGCCGCCGACGTCACCATCTCACCGCTCCACGACCAGCTCGTGGGGTGCGGCTTCGACACGTTGCTGATCGCGTTGCCGAGGAATCTCGGCGGGTCGGTGGCGTGCGACGCGAGCGGCGCGATCGTCGGGACGCCGGTCGGGCTCCTCCAGGCGGCGACGCCCGAGTCGGTGACCACGCCGTTTACCCGGCCCGTTGCCCCGGGGATCGGCGTATCCGCCCCCGTAGCCGGATTCCGGACGATGTAGCGGTAGCCGTCGCCGTAGCCGTCACCGACGTCGAAGGTCGACTTCAGCACGACGCCGTCGCTGCCCAGCGAGTCGATCGTCGTCTCGGCCGGAAGCTGGACCGCCGGGGTCAGGGTCCGCGCGTTGCGGTACCCGTGCTCATGGCGCTCCGCCTCGTCGGAGCATGTGTAGACGCTCCAGGCGACGTAGTCACCCCAGGCATAGACCGCGAGGCCACAGACCCGCACGCCGACCGGTTGCGCCGGTGCGATCAACGTCGCCGCGTTCGGGCTGGTGAGGTCCCTGCGCCACACCGAGCCGCCGGGGCCCTCGTATGCGACGTAGTTGCCCCACAGATCGGCGGCGCCGGCGTTCTTCAACCACGCGGGCGTCGACACCGTGCCGGTCGCGAGGTCGTACAGCCGCCAGCCGAACACGCTCCCGAACAACACCCGGGTGCCCGACAGGTCGGGAGGCGCGGAGTTCATCTCGGCGTTCGGATCATGCACGATCGACGTCACCACGGCGCCGGTCGCGATGTCGAGCGACGCGCCCTGCTCGTCGTTCGGGTCGGATGTGAAGATCGCGGTGCGGCGGCCTGACACGCCGATCCCGCGGCCGATGAAGTTCGACGCGACGAGCCTGGTCGCGCCGGCGGGCAGGCCGGCGTCGAGCGGCGTCGACCGGACCGGCATGTTCTGCGTGGAGTCGTCGTGCCAGGCCACCCGGCCCGGACCGACACCGACGGCGCGCGACGCGACCGGCGAGAGGGCCGAGGCGACCAGGAGCTGTCCGGCGTCGCCCGCGCTCATGACGGTACGCAGCTCCTCGCCGGCCTCCGGTCCGCCGGTGGCCACGACAAAGGCCGGACCGGCCGAGGTGAGACTGCCGACGGGCGTCGGCGAGACCGTGCGCTCGCCACCGGCGGCCGCAATGGTCACGAACGAGCCGTCCTCGTCGAGCCAGCCGGTGGCGCTGTCCGTCACCGCGACAGCGCGGAAGCGCGTCGAGCGAGCGACGCGCGTCGCCGGGCCTCCGTCGAGGGGCGCCCGGACGAGCGTCTGCTCGCCCGACGCCGCGCTGAACTCGACGCACGCGACTGCGCTCGAGGTGATGCTGGTACACATCTGCGAGCCCTGAATGTCGGCAAGGTCAAGGGGCACGAAGATGCCGGGTCGGCGATACGCCAGGTAGGTCGCCCGCGTGACGCCGTCGGGCCCGTCGTAGGAGAGCACCACGCCGGTGGCGTCACTGACCGCCCAGCCCACATAGTGGTTATTGTCGGGCGGAACACCCAGGTCGGTGCGGACGTGCGTCACCGCCTCGACGTCGTACAGGTGGGTGGCGCCATCGTCGTCTTCGTCGGTGACGAGCCAACCGTCGGGCGCCGGGCCGAGGTACCGCTGCTCCCAGTCGACCGCCCCGTCGCTGAGACTGGCCGTGCCCGCCGTGCCGTCGAGAAGGTTCCAGTAGCTGATCTTGCGGGTGACGTAGTTCTCGGCCACGGCCATGGGCCCGGCGACGGCGACGGCGTCGTCCTTCTCCAACGCGAGCTGTCTGGGCTCTCCGGCGCTGGGTAACAGGATCTGCTGCGCCCCCTGCCAGCCACCGTTCGCCCCGGAACTGGCGCGGTTGTACACGACGCCGCTGCTGGAGGCGCCGAAGACCTCCAACCGATCGGTGTGCACGCCGGGGCCGGTCACGAGGACCGTCGGCCCGGGGTCAGCCGCCGCCGCGACTGGCGCGTAGCCGACGCCGCCGGCGCCGGCGACCAGGACGAACGCGGCAAACGCGGTGGTGTATTTCATCGTTCCTCCAGGGCCGGATCGCCCCAGTGGGCTCGATACCGGGTACATCGGCCAGGGGCGGGCAGGCGTGAGAGACACGGCCGTTTTAAGATCGTGGATCATGTGGTGATTCCGAGAACAGCGAATGGTCGTTGCGTGTCGCGGGTGGCCCAGCGGATGGCTCGGCGATGTCATCGCGGCCGTAGAGGCGTAGAGCGCCGATACTGAGGTTACGGAACGTGGCCATGACTCTCGGCCCTGACTTGGTGCGTGCTTTCGAGTCGTCTTCGCGGTAGATCGCGTCGCGGATCCAATGCAACACCTCGATTTTCCACTGGCCGCGCACGGCGCCGGCGATGAGCGCGGGAGTGCCGCGTGCGGCGCTCAGGCTGGTGACTCCGAGGATCGCGAGGTTCGACAGTGGCGAGCCGTGGGTGTCGGTGACCGTACGTTCGACGAGGAACACCTGCTTGACGTGAGGAAAGGACAGATCGAGTGTTTCCTCCGCCGCGCCGTCATGACTGGGGCGCGGCCGAGGAAACCGACGTTGGCTGATCAGCGGAGGCCAGCGTTGCCGCCGGGCCACATTGGGATGAAGGTCGGCGGCCACAGCCGGCGCACCGTGCCGGGGCCGGGTCACGCATGGCCGATCGGGCGCCGCCGGCGCCTGTCCAGGCCTGAGTGGCTCGTGCGCTTCGCCGCCAGATCGGA
>JAXDJP010000389.1:0-2590 GCA_034665645.1 Actinomycetota bacterium
AGGCGGATGTCGCGCGTGCCGAGCACGCGCGGCACGCAGAAGGGCCGCCGGGACGCGGCGGGGCCTTGCGCGATGATGGCATGACGCACGACGCCCCTCGCCCGCACGCAGGCCGGGCCGGGCGCGACGTCGTAATGGATGACGCGCGTGGTATAATTGGGGCAGACGTCGCCGCAGGGGAAATCGACGACCACGCGGACGCCGTTATGGAGGCCCAGCACCTGGTGCCGCCCCATCATCCTGGCTTTGTCCCAGGGCCGCGCCGCATAAGCGGCGATGGCATGATCGCTGAGCGGAGGCGGCCCGGGCTGCGCCATCCCGCTCAGGATGAGCAGGAATGCGGCGGCCGCCGCGGTTCGCAAGATCATCTTTTCGTCCCTCCGAGCTGTCCTCTTGTCCCGACCCTATCCGCCAGCCCGGCTTGCGCAAAGCTGAAAGTCGGTTCAAGTTCCCGCTTCGGAGGGCACGAATGAACGATCTGGGCCAGGCTGCGGTATCGGCCGACAAGGCGCCGCGCACCGAGCGCGGCCGCAAGACCGTGCGCAAGCTGCTCGAAGCGGCGGCCAAGGAATTCGGGCAGCGCGGCTTCCATGAAGCGGCGATCACCGGGATCACCCAGCGCGCCGGCGTCGCGCTCGGCACCTTCTACACCTATTTCGAAAGCAAGGAGGAATTGTTCCGGGCGCTGGTCCGCGACATGAGCCATGCCACCCGCCTCCACGTCGCCGAGGCGGTGCGCGGCGCGCCCGACCGGCTGGCGGCGGAGCGGATCGGCCTTGCCGCCTTCATCGCCTTCACCCGCAAGCATCCCGAGCTCTACCGGATCATCGAGGAGGCCCAGTTCGTCGCCGAGGACGTCTATCGCGAGCATTACCTCACCTTCGTCGAAAGCTATCGCCGCAACCTCGCCGCCGCCGCCGCGCGCGGGGAGATCGCCGAAGGGCCGGACGAATTGCGCGCCTGGGCATTGATCGGGATGAGCGTCTTCCTCGGCATGCGCTACGCGATCTGGAACAAGGACATGGCTCCGGCCGCGGTCGCCGATCACGCCATCGACCTGGTCTCGGAGGGGCTGAGGGGCCGGGAGCCGTGATCGCCGAAATCCCCGATCTGATCGCCAAGCGCGCCGGGCTGACGCCGCAGCGGATCGCGTTCGAGGACGGGGCGACGGGGCGCACCCTGACCTTCGCCGCGCTCGACGCGCGCGCCGCCAGCGCCGCCGCCTTGATGGCGGCGCGCGGGGTCGGCAAGGGCGACCGCGTCGCCATCCTCACCCGCAACCGGATCGAATTTTTCGAGACCCTGTTCGCCTGCGCCAAATTGGGCGCGATCCTGGTGCCCTTGAACTGGCGGATGCCGCCCGCCGAGCTCGACGGCCTGATCGCCGATGCCGCGCCGGTCCTGCTCTTCCACGGCGCCGAGGAGGCCGCCGCCGCCAGCGCGCTCGCGGAAGTCTTGCCCGCGATCGATTTCGACCGCGATTACGAGGCCGGCCTCGCCGCGGCGCCGCCCGGAGCCTGGCGGCCGCGATGGCCCGCCCAATCGACCTGGTACCTGCTCTACACGTCGGGAACGACCGGGCGGCCCAAGGGCGTCATCTACACCTACCGGATGGCGCTCGCGAACTACGTCAATGTCGGCACCTGCATCGACATCGCCTCGACCGACACGACCTTGAGCTTCCTGCCGATCTTCCACACCGCCGGCATCAACCTGCACGCGCTGCCGACGCTGATCGCGGGCGGGCGCGTCATCGTCATGGACGGGTTCGACGCCGAGGCGCTGGTGCGGCTGATCGAAGCGCGCCGGCTCGACACCATCTTCGGCGTGCCGACCGTCTATCAGGGCCTGCTCGATCATCCGCGCTTCGCCGATGCACCGCTGGACGCGGTGCGGCACTGGGGGTCCGGCGGCGCGCCGCTGCCGGACGCGCTCGCCTTGCGCTATCGCGATCTCGGCGTGCGCATCTGCAACGGCATGGGCATGACCGAGACCGGCCCGACCGCCTTCCTGATGGGCCAGGCCGACGCCTGGGAGCGGATCGGCTCGGTCGGCAAGCCGCAGCTTCTGTGCAGCGCCCGCATCGTCGACGGCGAAGATCGCGCGCTGCCCGATGGCCAGGTCGGCGACCTCCAGTTTGCCGGGCCGGGCGTGACGCCGGGCTATTGGCAGAACGAGGAAGCGACCCGCGCCGCCTTCACCGCCGACGGCTGGTTGCGCTCGGGCGATCTTGCCCGGCGCGACGCCGACGGCTTCTTCTGGATCGCCGGGCGGCGCAAGGAGATGTTCATCTCGGGCGGCGAGAACGTCTATCCGGCGGAGGTTGAAAATGTGCTGTCGGCGCACCCGGCCGTGGTCGGCGTCGCGGTGCTCGCGGAGGCGGACCCCAAGTGGGGCGAGGTCGGCCGCGCCGTCGTCCAGCTCGCGCCGGATGGGGGGCATCCGGATGGCGCCGAGCTGGACGCTTTCTGCCGCGCCCGCCTCGCCCCCTACAAGGTGCCGAGGCGCTTCGATTTCGTCGCCGAATTCCCGCGCACCTCGGCCGGCAAGATCCAGAAGCACCTGCTCCAGGCCCGGTGAAACCAAGGGC
>JAXDJP010000390.1:0-3925 GCA_034665645.1 Actinomycetota bacterium
CGACCGCGAAGGCGGTCGATGCGCTCCCGCCTGCGTCGGCCGGACGTGTCTCGGCGAGCCGGATCAGCTCGCGAACATCGAGGTCCTGGACAGCCGAGACCGTCCCGTCGGAGTCGCGGGTGAAGAGGGACGCGGTCGCGTCCTGCTGCCAGACCAGTTCGAGCACGACCTATCAGGATAGGCATTACCGGCGAGCGACTCGCCTCCCGCGAGTCATACGCCGCCACATCACGCTCTAGTTGCGCTCGCGACCGGGAGCTGGCGGACGCAGGACGCCTGACCCCGGCCTACGTCACTCGGGGCCGCTCGCGCGGGACGACAACGGCGAGGCGCACATTCATACGAACCTCTTAGGTCGATCTCAGCTTCCTCTTAACGCCTCGTCGCATAGTGGGATCGACCATCAACCCACTTTCCATGGAGATTTCTCAATGATTTCCCGAAAGTTCACCGGGCCCATCGCTATCGGCACCGCCGCCATCGCCGCCGCGATCGGCGCCTACGCGATCGTCAACCCGAGTTCCAGCAAAGGCGCCTCAGGCGCCTCGAAAGCGGCGACGCCCGCGCACCTGGGCCAGAACCAGCGAGTCGTAGGTCAGATCCCGCCGAACTGGCACTCTGGAAGCGGAACGATCATCACCGGAGCGGCGGCGGACAAGGCCGAGGCCGCCGCAGTCGCCATGTACCCGGGCGGCACCGTCAACCGCGTGCTGAAGCTGAGCGACGGCTCGTACGCAGTCCACCAGATCAAGATCAGCTGGCCGCACCACGTCTTCGTGAACAAGGACTTCAAGGTCACCGGCGCCATCGGGTAACCGTGCTGCTCCGTCGCAGATGAGGTTGCAGCGGAACGTTCGAGTCTGACAGACTCCCCGCGTGCGCCAGGGGGATGGCGTGGAGCTTTGGCCTACGCCCCAGGCGGGGCGCCTAGCGTGACAGCGCGCTCAAAGGGGATCGTCGGGGTGACCGTCGGCACGGCGGTGCTCGCTGTCCTCGTAGCGCTCTTCGTCCTCTACTTCACGATCCAGCCTCCGACGGTGCAGAGCGCCGAAGGGTCGGCCGGGACGGCGGAGGTCACGCTGCAGACGGTGGGGGCGCTCGGCCCGCGCTACGAGCACCCGGACTGGGTCTCCTACCTCGTGAAGGACGCCTCGGGCGGGTGGGTCCACAGCACCGAGATCGAGCTACCGGCCAACACGGTCGTGCGGGTCACGGTCCTCCAGTACGACAGCGAGACGGGACTCCGGAACCCGTTCTTCGCGCGACCGCAGGGGACGACCGGCGGCGTCATCGAGCTCGACGGGGAAGAAGTCGACGTCGTCGACCCGAGCGTGCCCGGGCACACGTTTGCCGTGCCCCAGTTGGGTGTGTACGTACCGCTCCCCGGCATCCCGGACGACGCCTCGAACCCGTGCTCGGCTGCGCCCTGCACGCTCGAGCAGTCGCACCGCACGATCACCTTCAGCTTCCGCACGGGTGCGCCCGGGCGCTACCGCTGGCAGTGCTTCGTGCCGTGCGCAGCCGGCTACTACGCGGGCTTCGGAGGCCCGATGCAGAGGTTCGGGTACATGGGCGGCTACCTGAGCGTCGTCTGAGATGAGTGTGAGATGAGACAGCACCGGGAGTTCCTCACGTTCCTCGGCATCTGGCTGGTGGTTTCGGCAGTGATCACGCCGCTGGTTCTCATCCTGAATCCCGACTTGCCGCCCGGGAGAGCGTCCGACGACGCGGCCGGGCAGGTCGTCGACAACGACGTCCTCACCGCCGTCGCACTCCCGCTCTTCCTGATGGTCGCGGTCTTTTTGGTGTACTCCATCGTCCGCTTCCGCCACACCGGCCAGGAGATCGCGGAGGGCCCCCGGCTCCAGGGGCACGACCGACTGCAGATGGTGTGGATCGCGGGGTCGGTGGTGCTGGTGGCCGGGCTGTTCGCGTACGGCACGTGGCGGATCCTCGAGCCGTCGGCGTCAGGCAGCGGCCAGGGTCCCGATCCGCTGTCGCCGGCCAAGACCGTGGCGGGGAAGCCGCTCCTGCCCGTCCAGGTGATCGGCCAGCAGTGGCAGTTCACCTATCGCTACCCGACCTCCGGCGGGCTCCAGACGCCGCACCTTGTCCTTCCCGTGGACCGGCCGGTCGAGTTTCACGTGACGTCGCTGGACGCGATCCACTCGTTCTGGGCGTACCAGCTCGGGGTGAAGGCCGACGCGAATCCCGGCGTTGACAACGTGGCTTATGTGACGCCGACCCGAGTGGGTCACTTCGACGTGCGCT
Organism: Actinomycetota bacterium; assembly: GCA_034665645.1. Taxonomy (GTDB): domain Bacteria; phylum Actinomycetota; class CADDZG01; order CADDZG01; family WHSQ01; genus JAUJNU01. Next base: position 2,272 of record JAXDJP010000390.1, read on the forward strand.
GCGCCGAGTTGTGCGGGATCTGGCACGGCTACATGTTCGACCAGGGTGAGGTCGTGACCGCAAGCGAGTTCGAGAGCTGGATCGCGGCGCAGCAGAGCTTCTTCGAGCCGGTGGCGCGCTACCTGCCGAAGTACAGCGAGACCTACCTGCCCGCCCCGGCAAGGCGCGGAGGATGAACGCGGCCCCGACCCCGCTCTGGCGCCGTCTTGTCGGCTTCCATCTCGGCACTGCCGTCATCCTCGGCATCCTCGGCTACGCCCTCGGCCGGTGGCTCGGCGACCAGATCACGGCGCCAAGCCTCGAGTACACGAGCGAGTCGGGCGAGAACGATGTCTCCCTCGCACTCGGCTACTTCGTCGGGCTCGTCGGCTTCCTGATCGGGCTCGGTTTCGCCAATTACCCTGTCTCGCGGCTGCTTGGACGGCCGCCGAGCCTGCCTCAGCACGAGACCCAGGGGATCGGGCGCTACTTCCGCCTGACGCCGAACCACAAGGTCGTCGGGCTGCAGTACTTCGTCGGCATCGGGATGTTCTTCTTCGTCGCCGGGCTGAGCGCGATGTTGATCCGCACCGAGCTGCTGCAGCCCGAGCAGAACTTCTTCCCGCCCGATAAGTACCTCACGCTCGTCGGCATGCACGGGGCGTTGATGATGGGGGTGATGACGAGCTCGGTGCTGGGGCCGTTCGGCAACTTCCTGGTCCCGCTCATGATCGGGGCGCGGCGCTCGGCGTTCCCCAGGCTCGAATCGTTCTCGTTTTGGCTGCTGATGGCCGCCGGCACGATGCTGCTGACCAGTGTCGCCTTCGACGGCTTCCAGACCGGCTGGACCGGGTACGCGCCGCTCAGCGAGCAGGGCGTCCGCGGCATCGACGGCTACATCTTCTTCTTTGCGACGGTCGGCATGTCGATGACCCTGCTCGGCCTCAATCTCGTCGTGACCGTCGCCACGATGCGTGCGCCGGGGGTGTCCTGGAGTCGGCTCCCGATCTTCGTCTGGGGCATCGCGACGACTTCCGTGACGATGGCGCTCGCAGCGCCCGTGCTGGTCGTGGCGATGCTCCTGCTCCTGCTCGACCGCACGGCGCAGACGTCGTTCTTCCTGCCGGCCGCGGGCGGCAGCCCGTACCTGTTCGAGAACCTGTTCTGGTTCTTCGGGCACCCCGAGGTGTACCTGCTCATGCTTCCGGGCGCAGGGATCCTGCTGCAGCTCCTGCCGGTGTTCTCGCGCAAGCCGCTCTGGGGCTACCGGCTTGCGGTGTCCGGGATGCTCGGGATCGCGCTCGTCAGCTTCAGTGTCTGGCAGCATCACCTCTTCGTGAGCGGCCTCGCAGCAGATCTGCGGCCGTTCACCATCCTCTCGACCGAGCTCATCTCGATCCCCACAGGGTTCATCTTCGTTTGCGCGCTGGCCACGATCTGGCGCGGACGCCTCCGGCTCGAGGTGCCGATGCTCTTCTGCCTCGGCTGGATCTTCAATTTCATCATCGGGGGCCTTACCGGTGTCTTCAACTCGGACGCGCCGAGCAACACCACCGAGCACGGCAGCTTCTTCGTGCTGGCGCATTTCCACTACACGATCATGGGCGGGCTCGTGTTCACGTTCTTCGCGGCGATCTACTACTGGCTCCCCAAGCTGACCGGGCTGATGCTGAAC
>JAXDJP010000391.1:0-3118 GCA_034665645.1 Actinomycetota bacterium
TCGACGTGGCGGCGGGTGCGGCGGTGGCGCTGGCCCTGTGCGCGTGCGCGGCGCTGGGAGCGCTGGCCCCCGTCAGGCGCCGGCGGTCACCGGCCGGCCCGCGCGCCGCTCCCGCGCGACCCAGCCCGCACCCACGAGGATCATCCCCACGCTGATCAGCTGCGGCAGCGTCAGCCCCAGCGCGACGTCGTCGTTGCGGCGGATGAACTCGACCAGCAGCCGCTCGACCCCCGCAAGCACGAGGTAGAGCGCGAACAGCATCCCCGGCCGCGCCCTGTCGCGCAGCCGCCACAGCGCAGCCGCGACGCCCAGCATCGCGAGCGTCTCGTAGATCGGCGTCGGGTGGACGCGGTCGGTGGTGGGCACCGTGCCGTCGGGGTACGACATCGCCCACGGCAGGTCCGACTTCACGCCGTAGTCGCCGTCGCCCGAGAGCTGGCAGCCGATCCGGCCGACTGCGTAGCCCACCGCCAGCGGCACCGCGCACAGGTCCAGCAGCCCGACGCCGAGGAACCCCCGCCGCCACGCCCAGATCACCACGCCCGCCGCGCCGCCCAGCAGTCCTCCCAGCCACACCAGCCCGCTGCCCGAGAAGAGGTTGCCCAGCAGGTCGTCGGAGACCTTGTCGTAGTTCTCGACCAGGTAGTCGACGCGCGCGCCGACGAGACCGCCGATCAGGCCCGAGAAGATGATCTCGTAGGCCCAGTCGGGCGGCTTGCCCAGCTCCTTCAGCCGCTTCCACAGGATCACGCCCGACGCGATGAACGCGAGCCCGAAGCAGATGCCGAAGGTCTGCAGCGTGATCGGCCCGATGTGGATCTCCGGGAGCACGGCTGCGGAGGCTACCTCCCCCTTGACGCCTACAGGCGATTGCGCCAGGGTCAAGTGACCCCCCTACGTGCGAGGAACCTTGGTCTTCCGCTTATTCCTGCCGCTGTCGTTGCTGGCGCTCGCGCTGGCGCCCGGAACCGCCGCCGCCGCAACCGTGTCCCCCGGCGCCGGCGGCACGCTCGTCGTGGGCGCCGGCGCCGAGGCGAACACCGTCACGGTCTCGCTCGCGAACAGCACGTACACGATCACGGACGCGGCCGGCATGAACGCGAACGGCTCCTGCACGACGACCGACGCCAACACCGCTACGTGCCCGGCGCCCGGGGTCACCTCGATCACGATGGACCTGGGCGGCGGCAACGACGGCTTCACGTCCACCACGTCGACCCCGTCCGACGTGCATGGCGGCCCCGGCGTCGACTCGCTCACTGGCGGCCCCGGGCCCGACCACCTCGACGGCGACACCGAGGACGACGACGTCAAGGGCGGCGACGGCGCCGACATGCTCGAGGGCGGCGGCGGCACCGACACCACGACGGGTGGTGCCGGCGACGACACGATGGACGGCGGCACCGGGCCCGACACGATGGACGGCGGCGACGGTGACGACAAGATCGACGGCAGCCCACTCGACGCGGCGGTGGACACGCTGGCGGGCCGCGACGGCAAGGACATGCTGCTGGGCAACGCGGGCGACGACGCGCTCGAGGGCGGCCCGGGCAACGACGACCTCTCCGGCGGCGGCGACCAGGACACCGAGAACGGCGGCGATGGCGACGACTCGATCACCGGCGGCGCCGGACGCGACGTGGCCTTCGGTGGGGCGGGCAACGACAGGATGGACGGCAGCGTGCCGGGGCTCGTGGGCCAGGACGAGGCCGACGCGATGGCCGGCGGCGAGGGCGACGACACGATGGCCGGCGGCGACGGGGACGACATGCTCGACGGCGGCCCAGGCGCGGACGACACGGGCGGCGGCCCGGGCACCGACACCGCGTCGTACATCGGGGCGAAGACCGCGCTGAAGGTGACGCTCGACGGAAAGCCCGACGACGGCGCCAGCGGCGAGGGCGACAACGTCCAGCCCGACGTCGAGAACGTGAGCGACGGCCCCGGCGACGACACCTTCACCGGCTCCGACGCGGCCAACGCGCTCGTGATGGGCGCCGGCGAGGACTACGCCGACGGCGCCGGCGGGATCGACGACCTGACCGGCGGCGACGGCCGCGACGTGCTCCGCGCCCGCGACGGTCGCGCCGACATCGTGAAGTGCGGCCCGGGGGTCGACTACGCGATCCTCGACCGGATCGACACCGCCCGGTCGGAGTGCGAGCGCTTCGACGTGCCCTCTCTGCACAAGCCGCGCTTCAAGCGCCGCGTGCTGCTGCGGCCGCTGCGCAAGGGCGAGCGCTTCCGGGCGGCGGGCAGCCGCAGGTACGTGCCGCTGAAGGACACGCTGGGGCTGCCGCTGGGCTGGTCGGTCGACGCAACGCGCGGATCCGTGAAGCTGACCTCGGCGCGGCTGGCGGGCGGCTCGCAGACAGCGACCCTGTCGGGCGGAGGGTTCGTGATCAGGCAGAAGCGCTCGCTGGGCGGCCTCACCGAGCTGAAGCTGGCGGGCGGCGATGTCAGCAAGTGCGCCAACGCCAAGGTGGGCGCCGCAGGCAGGGCTTCGCGTGCAACCTTCCGGCGCCTCTTCGGCCGCACCCACCGCGGCCGCTTCCGCACCCGCGGGCGCTACAGCACCGCCACGGTGCGCGGCACCCAGTGGACGGTCGCGGACCGCTGCGACGGCACCCTCACCACCGTGAAGAGCGGCAGGGTCGTGGTGCGCGACCTGGTGCGCAAGCGGACCGTGGTGCTGCGCAAGGGCCAGCGCTACCTCGCCCGCCGCGGCCACGGCTGAGGCCAGCGCGCCGCTCTACAGGTAGCCGAGCGGGTCGACCGGCGCGCCGTTCACGCGCACCTCGAAGTGCACGTGCGGGCCGAAGCAGTGGCCGGTGCAGCCGCTGATGGCGATCACCTGGCCCTGGCTGACGTGTGCGCCGGCCGAGGTCGAGAACGACGTGTTGTGGGCGTAGCAGGTGGAGATGCCGCCGCCGTGCGCGATGCAGACGTAGTTGCCGTAGCCGCTGGTGGGCGAGGCGAGCTGGACCGTGCCGGCCGCCGCGGCGTGCACCGGCGTCCCGCTCGGCACGGCGATGTCGACGCCCGCGTGCAGGCGGCCCCAGCGCATGCCGAACGGCGACACGATCGGGCCGTTCACAGGCCAGATGAAGTTGCCCGA
>JAXDJP010000392.1:0-2543 GCA_034665645.1 Actinomycetota bacterium
CCAGCGCGATCCGGTCCTGGGCGGTGATGTCGTAGAGGGCGACGAAGACCGCGCCGCCGGGCTCCTCCACCAGGGTGGCCAGCGCGCCCTCCCAGCCCAGGTCCTCGCCGCCGAAGGTCAGCCGCCAGTGCGGCAGCCAGCCGGTGCCGGCGAACGGCGAGTGCGGGCACCTGCTGCGCATCTGGGCCGGGTCCATGTTGGACCCGTACGCGGCGTAGAGGGGCACGAGCACGCAGCCTACCGACAAACCCGGCAGGTGATCCTCAGCCCCGCGCGGGTGGGTCCGGGCCAGATCCGGAACAATGGGGGAGTGAGACGCATCGCGATCATCGGTGGCGGCCCGGCCGGGTACGAGGCCGCTCAGGTCGCCGCCGAGCTCGGCGCCGAGGTCAGCCTGGTCGAGGCGGACGGCGTGGGCGGGGCGTGCGTGCTCTATGACTGCGTGCCGTCGAAGACCCTGATCGCCACCTCGGAGAAGGTGACCGCGTTCCGCGACGCCCCGGCGGTCGGGCTGAGCCTGCCGGCCAGCGGGGACCTGCCGGTGCAGCTGGCGGTGGTCAACGAGCGGGTGCGGCGGCTGGCGGCCAACCAGTCCGCCGACATCGCCCGCCGGCTGGACAAGCACGGCGTCCGGGTGATCTCCGGCCGGGCCTGCTTCGCCCCCGACCAGCCGGGCCGGGCGTTCGCGATCGACGTCACCGGCGCCGACGGCCAGCCCGGGGAGCGGATCGAGGCCGACGCGGTGCTGGTGGCCACCGGTGGCACCCCCCGGGTGCTGCCCGGCGCCGAGCCGGACGGCGAGCGGATCCTGTCCTGGCGCCAGCTGTATGACCTCACCGAGCTGCCCTCGCACCTGGTCGTGGTCGGCTCCGGCGTCACCGGCGCGGAGTTCGCCTCCGGCTACACCGAGCTGGGCGTGCCGGTCACCCTGGTGTCCAGCCGCGAGAAGGTGCTGCCCGGGGAGGACCCGGAGGCCGCCGACGTCATCGAGAAGGTGTTCACCGAGCGCGGCGGCACCCTGATGAAGAAGGCCCGGGCGGCGTCGGTGACCCGGGACGGCGACGAGGTCGAGGTGCGGCTGACCGACGGGCGCACCGTCCGCGGCTCGCACGTGCTGATGTGTGTCGGCTCGGTGCCCAACACTGCCGGGCTCGGCCTGGAGCACGTGGGCCTGGCACCGAACGAAGCCGGCTTCCTGGAGGTGGACCGGGTCTCGCGTACCGGGGTGCCCGGCATCTACGCCGCCGGTGACTGCACCGGGGTGCTGCTGCTGGCCTCGGTGGCCGCCATGCAGGGCCGGGTGGCGATGTGGCACGCCCTGGGCGAGGCGGTGCAGCCGCTGCGCCTGAAGACGGTGGCCGCCAACGTCTTCACCCATCCCGAGATCGCCACGGTCGGGATAGGGCACGAGGCGGTGACGTCCGGGGCGGTGCCGGCCCGCACCATCACGCTGCCGCTCACCGGCAACGCCCGGGCCAAGCTGCAGGGCGCCACCGACGGGTTCGTCAAGATCTACTGCCGGCCGGCGTCCGGCGTGGTGATCGGCGGCGCGGTGGTGGCGGCGCAGGCCTCGGAGCTGATCCACTCGATCGCCATCGCGGTGCAGCTGGGCCTGACCGTCAACGCGCTGGCGGCCACCTTCACGATCTACCCGTCGATCTCGGGCTCGGTCACGGAGGCCGCCCGGCAGTTGATGCATCACGACGACCTCGATTGACACTGATTAACACTGCTTGACGACTGCCTGACGCCTCCGGCTCACTCCAGGACAGACAGGAAGACGACGATGGACATCTCACCGGAGCAGGTCGAACGATCCCGCCGGACGATCCGGGCCGCGGCGGTGTTCGCCGAGAACTCCGAGGCGATCGTGGCGCACGTGGCGTTGCTGCCCGATGACCATGTGGTGGTCGCGGTGGTGACCGGGGACTACTCCTTCGACGGCGTGCACCATGTCGCGCGCACCGAGCTGGTGCAGCGGGTGCCGGCGCTGGAGGGCGAGGACGGCTGGGCGATGGTGTTCTCCGAAGGCACCGACACCGCGCACGTCGGGGTGCGGACCACCGAGATGATCTCGCTCGCCGAGAAGCGGATCGAGATGATCAACCGGATCGCCGCCCGCCGGCAGGACTGAACCGGCAGTCGAGCCGGCACGCTCCGGCCTGCCGTGCCGGACGCGGAGGCGCCACGAGGCAAGATCTCCGATCAGTGAGCCGCCCAGGGAGGAAACGATGACCGAGGACAAGGCCCGAGCTCACGCCCTGTCGCTGATGCCGCAGGTCGCGGCTCCCTTCACGCTCGGTGAGCTGGAGCAGTACCTGGCCAAGGCGGCCGACCTGCTGCGGGGCGCGATCGACCAAGCCGACTTCAAGGCCTACATCTTCCCGCTGATGTTCTTCAAGCGGATCAGCGATGTCTACTTGGAGGAGTACGGGCAGGCGCTGGCCGAGTCGGGCGGGGATCATGAGTTCGCCGCATTCGCCGAAAACCACCGATTTGCCATACCCGAGGGGTGCATGTGGCAAGACGTTCGGGAGCGGACC
>JAXDJP010000393.1:0-2959 GCA_034665645.1 Actinomycetota bacterium
CGCCCGGACCGACTCCGAGCGCCGGATCGCCTACCATCCCGACAGCCGGCCCGAGGTGGCCACCCTGCTCACCCTGGCCGGGCTCTGCCTGGACGAGGACCCGGCCGCGGTGGCCGAGCGGATCGGCACCGCCGGGGCTGCCGAGCTCAAGCGGGTGGTCATCGACGCGGTGAACGGCCTGCTCGCCCCGATCCGGGCGCGGCGGGCCGGGGTCGGTCCGGCCGACGCCGAGGCGATCCTGCGCCGGGGTGCCGAGCGGGCGCGGGCGATCGCTGAGACGACCCTCCGCGAGGTCAACGCAGCGATGCGAATGGGCTAGCGGAGCCAGCCTATGCGCGTACTGTGTGTAGAGCTACGCACAGAACGGAGAAGAGCCGTGGGACGAGCCAACGTCTACCTGCCGGACGACCTGGAACGGCGGGTGAAAGCCGCCCGGATCCCCATCTCCGAGGTATGCCAGCGCGCCCTGCTGGCCGCCGTGGAGGCGGCCGAGGGGGCCGGTCACCCGTTCGGTCCGGAGATCGGCGAGCAGTTCGGGCGCGGTTGGCAGGCCGGGCTGCGCTGGACCGAGCAGGCCGCGCCCGAGGAGCTGCTCACCCTGCTGCGCGACCAGCGGCTGGAGGAGATCCCGTCCGGCATGCTGCCCGCCGACCTGTACTCCCTCACCCAGGAGGAGGCGCTGGCCTGGGAGGCCGGCTTCGCCGAGGCGGCCCGGGCCACCGTCCGGATGCCGCGGCCAGCCACTGCCGAGCCGGCGTCCGGACCGTCGCTGACCAAGGCCGGCGCAGCGAGTCAGCCCGCGGCCGAGACCGCTCCACCAGCCCAGCCGAGCCAGCAGGACGAGCCGAACCAGCAGGACGAGTCAGCCCAGCACCAGCCACCGGGAGACGAGTCAGCCCAGCAGGACGAGCCGGCCGGCGGCCCGACCACCCGGCAGGCCGAGCTGGGCGATGAGTCCGGCTGCCAGATCGGCATGACGCTGGACGGCCACCGGGTCTGCTTCGACCCGCACGCGGCACTGCGGGCCGGCAAGAGCCCGCTGTTCGCGGTGCTGGGCCAGGCCGACGAGCGGGCCCGGCTGGTGCTGAGCGTCGCGCAGGACGCCGCGGCCCGCGGCAGCGGCGGGGTGCTGGTGGATCTGTCCGGTCAGCTGGTGTCGCGGGCGGCGGGCCTGGGCAAGAACGTCCGGATCGTGCGCCGGCCGCAGGCGGTGCCGCGCCTGGAGGAGCTGGTGCAGGGCGCCGTGGGCCTGAGCGGGCTGTGGGACACCGTCGCCGGCCTGTCCCGAGGCGCCGGGCTGACCCAGCTGTTCGCCAACCCGGGGGAGGAGCGGATCGAGCCCGGCTACGTCACCGTCATCGGGCTGGCCGAGGCCGGCCAGCTCGGGGCCGCGCTGCCGGTGATCCAGCTGCTCGGCCAGTTCGCCAGCCGGGCGAGCTTCCCCCGGCTGCTGCACGTGGACCTGCCGGCCGGCATGACGGTGCCGCCTCCGTTCGCCGCCCGGCTGGGCCGGATCGTGCGGACCGCGCGGCAGCAGAACGCCGCGGTGGGGCTCTCGGCCGAGAACGCCGACACGGTGGGGCAACTGTCCGGCGACGGGGCGCTGCTGTCGACCGCGATCGCCTTCGCGACCAGCAGCCCGGCCGAGGCCGACCGGCTGCGCGCCCTGCTCGGGGTGGACGCCCCGATCCTGCTCAACCCGCCGGGCAGCTCGGTCCGGCCGCGCAGCGAGGCTGACCCCACCTGGGCGGCGATGCGCGATTTGCACGGCCGGCTCGGCCAGGTCCGGATGGAAGGCTGGTAGGGCCGCTTACGCGGACTTACCCAATGTCGAGCACCAGCGGTGCGTGGTCGGACGGCCCCTCGCCGCGCCGGGCGTCGCGGTCCACCCAGGCCGAGCGCACCGCCCGGGCCAGGGACGGATTGACCAGCGCCAGGTCGATCCGCATCCCGCGGCCCTTCTGGAAGCCCAGCATCCGCATCTCCCAGAAGGTGTACGGATGCCGGCTGTCGGCCGGGTCGACGGAGGCCCGCGGCATCAGGTCCAGCAGCGGGGCGTCCGGGTGGGCCTGTCTGATGGCGGCCACCGCGGCGCGTTCCGGTGCGCTGACGTGGGTGGAGCCCTCGAAGGCCACGATGTCCCAGACGTCGTCGTCCAGCGGCGCCACGTTGAAGTCGCCGAGCAGCCCGAACGGCGCGTCGGAGCCCAGCGCGGCCTGCTCCGCCGCCGCCTGCGCCCGGATGGCATCCAGGAAGCGCAGCTTGTAGTCGAAGTGCGGGTGGCCGACCTGCCGGCCGTTCGGGACGTACAGCGACCACAGCCTGATCCCGCCGCAGGTGGCGCCGATGGCGCGGTCCTCGGTCGCGCCGTCGAAGTCCGGCTGCCCGGGCAATCCGTAGGTGACGTCGGCCAGGCCCACCCGGGACAGGATGCCCACCCCGTTCCACCGGCCGGTGCCCAGGTGCACCGATTCATAGCCGAGCTCGGACAGCGGGCCGGCCGGCCAGGACTCCTCGGTGGCCTTGGTCTCCTGCACCAGCAGCACGTCCGGCTGGCGGTCGGCGAGCCAGCTCAGCAGCCGGGGCAGCCGGGCCTTGACCGAGTTCACGTTCCAGGTCGCGATGCGCACTCACTGATACTGGCAGCTGCCCGCATCGCCTCGAGACCGCCCACCGGCAGCTCGGCGCTCCGGTTCGTGGCGAAGTTGCCGATCCCGGCACCGCGACAACGCCGGGCGGGCTAGGGTGCGCCCATTACCTGACGGTACGGGGGCTGCGGTGCGCGAACGTGTCGAGAGCGGCGGGCTGACGGTCAACGCCGTCGCCGGCAACCATGCGGTCTTCCTCGGACTGGACCTCACCGACGAGGCCCGCGCGGGATGCCTGGGGTTCGCGATCCGGCGCGAGGACCTCACCACCGGGACGTCGAAGTGGCTGTCCGGGTTCAAGACCTTCCAGT
>JAXDJP010000394.1:0-2762 GCA_034665645.1 Actinomycetota bacterium
GTCGTCGTCGAGCAGGTAGCCGTACCGGGTGCCGGGCACCAGGTCGGTGTCTAGCCGCCACCAGCCGGGCCGGGCCTCGTCCGGCAGCAGCTCCTCGGTCTGGCTGTGGTCGGTGCCGATGACCGCCCGGACCTGGCTGGCCTGCGGTGCCCACACTGCGGGTCGCATCTCGTTCCTCGCCTCGCGTTCGTGCCTCGATTGCTCGCGAAGGCCTGGCTGTTCAGGCCGGGAGTCGTGCTCAGCAGCGGCGTGCTGCTCAGTCGGTGCGGGTTAGTCGGTGCGGGTCAGGAACGCCACCGGATAGCGGCGCAGCAGGCTGTCCAGCCGCACCTGTCCCTGGTACTGCTCGCCGGTCAGCTGGTCGACGTGCTCGCCGGTGGGCAGTTCCAGCACGCTGTCCCGCCAGCCGCCGGCCCGCCGCAGCCCGACCGGCAGCCGGGTGGCCACCGCCACCGCGCCGCCGCGGTCAAAGGCGACGGCATGCTCGGCCGCCGGCCCGGAGACCGCCAGCGGGGTGTAGCCGGTGAACCGGTCCGGGCGGTCCCGGCGCTCGCGCAGCACCCGGCTGGTCAGCCACAGCTTGGCGGCGCCGGTCTCCTCCAGCGGCGGCGGGTCGATCGCCCCTGGGCTCGAACCGAAGCCGGCCAGCAGGCGGCGGCGCAGCTCGAAGTCCACCGGCCGCCGGTTGTCCGGGTCGACGAGTGAGTAGTCGTAGAGCTCGCTGCCCTGGTAGACGTCCGGCACGCCGGGCATGGCCAGCTGGACGAGCTTCTGCGACAGGCTGTTCGACCAGCCGTCCGGGGTGATCTCGACGATCAGCTCGTCCAGCAGCCGGTGCGGCTCGTCCTCGTCGTAGGCGCGGTCCACCGCCTGGTGCACCGCGGCCTCGAAGCCGGCGTCCGGGTCGCGCCAGCCGGTGCCCTCGGCCGCCTCGCGCATCGCCTTCTCCGCGTAGGCGTGCATCCGTTCCCGGGAGATCCAGCCGGCCCCGGCGAAGCTCTGCCACAGCAGGTAGCCGAAGGCCGCCGACGGGATCGGAGCCGCGGCCAGCAGCCGCTCCGCGGTGCCGTACCAGCGCTCGCCGAGCTCGGCGAGCACCGCCAGCCGGGCCCGGACGTCCTCGCTGCGCTTGGTGTCGTGGGTGGACAGCGTGGTCATCGACGCCGGCAGCAGCTGCTGGCGCTGCAGCTGGGCGGCGTGGAACTGCGCCGGCGTGCTGCCGAAGCTGCCCGGGTCGCCGCCCACCTCGTTCAGCCCGACCGCGCGGTTGTAGCGGTAGTAGGCGGTGTCCTCGACGCCCTTGGCCATGATCGCGCCGGTGGCCTGCTCGAACCGGACGGTCACCTCGCGGCCGGCCTCGCCGGGCCGGGCGGACAGCAGCGGCAGCAGCTCGCCGATCACCGGGTCCAGCTCCGGACGGCGGGAGCGGGCCAGCGCGGCGGCCTCGGCGAGCCGCTCGGCACCCACCGGCTGGTAGGAGCGGTACACCCCGAAGGCCACCGCGAGCTCGGTCAGCGCGGCGACGACCTGCTCGTCGCCGGCAGCCAGATCGGGTGCCCCAGCCCGGACCGCGCGCCCGATCCGCAGCAGCTCCGCATGCAGGATGGACTCGGCCACCAGCCGCTTGCCCTGCTCCAGGTGCTCGGCCCAGCTGCGCCGGTCGCCGGTCAGCTCGGCGTAGCGGCGGCTGACCTCGTCCTCGGTGGCCGGGTCGTAGAGCAGGTTGTTCACCTCGGCCAGCGCGTCGTAGCCGGTGGTGCCGGCCACCGGCCAGTCCGGCGGCAGCAGCTCGCCCGGCTCGGTGATCTTCTCCACCAGGATCCAGCTGTCCGGCGCCGCGGCGGCCAGCCGGTCCAGGTAGCCGCCGGGGTCGGCCAGCCCGTCCGGGTGGTCGATCCGGATGCCGCCCACGTCGCCCTCGCGCACCCAGCGCAGCACCTCGGCGTGGCTGGCGTCGAAGACCGCCGGGTCCTCCACCCGGATGCCGGCGAGGTCGGTGACGGCGAAGAACCGCCGGTAGTTCTGCTCGGTGTCGGCGCGCCGGTAGCTGACCAGCTCGTAGTGCTGGCGGGCGTGCACGTCGGCGGGGGAGTCGCCCGGCTTCGCGGTGCCCTCGGCGACCGGGTAGCGGTGCTCGTAGTAGCGCAGCTCCCCACTGGAACCGTCCGGGCCGCTGAGCTCCACGGTCAGGTCGTCGTCGGAGGCGTCGTCGCCCAGCACCGGGAGCTTGACCCGGCCGTTGCCGGCCCGCCAGTCGACGTCGAACCAGGCGGCGAAGTCCGAGCCCTCGCCCTCGCGCAGCAGCCGCCACCAGGCGGGGTTCTGGGCGGCGTCGGCGACCCCCATGTGGTTGGGCACGATGTCGACCACCGTCAGCAGGCCGGCCGCCCGGGCGGCCGCGGCCAGCGTGCGCCGGCCCGCCTCGCCGCCCCGCTCCTCGTCGACCCGGTCATGGCTGGTGATGTCGTAGCCGTGGTCGGAGCCGGCGGTGGCCCGCAGCAGCGGGGACAGGTAGAACGCCTGCGCACCGAGTGAGACCAGGTAGTCGGCCAGCTCTGCCGCCGCCGACAACGGGAACTGCCGGCGGATCTGCAGGCGGTAGGTGGAGCTGGGGACGGTGGCGCCCGAGGTCATTCGCCGAGGCTCCGCAGCACCACCATCGTCCGGGGCTGCACGGTGACGGTGGCGCCGGGCAGGATCGGCTTGACGTCGGCGTCCTCGCCGCTGCCGGTGACCGCGGTGTCCAGCACCACCTGCCAGTT
>JAXDJP010000395.1:0-4219 GCA_034665645.1 Actinomycetota bacterium
CTGACCGATCGACGCCCGCGAGTTTGGTTGTTACCACCACGCTGACAGACCAACGCACGTCGTCGTAGGTCTTATCCACCCAGGGCGTCGTATCACCGCCGATGATCTCCCAGCCGCCGCTTACAACGGCCTGGCCGGCCGACACTGGACGGTGAGGATCTGGATACCGCCAGGCCCAACGGTCATCCTGCCCGTGACGGACCCGGACTTCCACGACTCAACTCACGCCGGGGACGAGGGCAAGGAGGTCTACTTCAAGGTCGAAGCCGACGACGAGGCGAGCGCGCTAGAGAAGGGCCATGAGATTCTGCGCGCCGCTGGAGCCGACAACGTCCGGCCGCAAGAACCTCGAAATCGCCTAATCCCGACGCAACTTGCGCGGCTGCGCGGGATTGGGTCGGTGCATGAACGCGAATAGCCCCGCAGGCCGTGTCTTAAGGCCGTATGCGGGGCTATGCGTTCAGGGCTAGGTATCGGGGCGACTGGATTTGAACCAGCGACCTTTCGGCCCCCAGCCGAATGCGCTACCAAGCTACGCCACGCCCCGTTCGGGTCAGGATATCGCTTCGGCGCCTAGTCGATCGTCCCTTTCAGCGTGTAGTTCACGAAGCTCGCGGCGTCGCAGTTGGCGATCGTGATCTTCGTGCTGCCGCCGATGGCCGTGGCCTTGCCGCTCTTTGCCTTGGTCACCTTGATCGTGTGCTTCGCGGTGAAGGTGGCCGCGTTGTTGTCGATGCACGAGTAGGGATACGGGCCCTCGGTGCCCTTGTACACGCCGGGCTTGACCTTGCGCAGTGTCGACTTGTAATGGGAGTGGTTGCCACCGTCCCGGTCGAGCTTGATCTTTGCGCACGCGCGCGGCGCCGGGCACTTCGCGGTGAACTTGAACTCGTCCGGTGTCGTCGTGCCGTCGGGAATCCCGAAATCGTTGGCGTGGATGGTGCCCACGACCTTGAACTTGCCGGCGAGACGCGGGCCGCCGGCCGCAAGGACGGTTGGAACAGTCACCACCATCAGACCTGCCGCCGCCAGGGCCAGAATGAGCTTGCGCACGGGTCCTCCTAGTTGGGTACGGCGAGTATCTCCGATTCCGGCCGCTTTGCGCTAGGGCTCAACCGAACCGGTACGGGGCCATTTCGCCGCGCCGCGGGCAGCCCCCATGTGATCGGCAGGGCCACCGCGCCCGAACCGGGCCTGTGCCCGGCGCCCGCGCTCGCCGGACCGAGGTTGGGCGTGCGACTGACGCTCACGGAAGTCCAGGCCACGCCGCGCTCGCGCCGGCGCACGATCTCACCAGCGTCGCGCCACATCCCGATCACTATCCAGAGCGCCACCAGCAACGCCGGCGCGCCGATCAGGGCCATGCGGAACTGCGGCACGCCGAGGACGGCGAAGATGAAGCCGGCATAGGGCAGGTGGAAGACGACCTTGTCCTGGTCGGACGCCGGGAGCATGAAGCGCCAGCGGTCGGCGGTCTTGTTGGCGTCGCCCTTCGTCTGGTACACGCGCCGCCCTCCGCTGTCCCGAGTGATCCGCACCAGCCGGTGGGTCACCAGATCGTGGTTCGGGGACATGCCCGGCGGCGGGGCGTAGGTGATGGCGTCTCCGACCTTCAGCGACGAGGTGGGGACCTGCTTGTCGAAGACGATCGAGCCCGCGTCGTAGGTCCCGGTCATCGATCCGGTGAGGATCACGTAGCGGTGCAGACCCATCGCTGCCGGCACGAGCATGAGCCCTGCGATCCCGAACATCGCCACGAGGAAGAGGTTGAGAGCAGCCTTCCGAAGCATTGGGGCCTCAGTGCTGCGCGAGCGTCCAGGTCATGTCGACCGTGGACCGAGCCAGCTGGTAGGCGTTGTCGGCGCCCGCGCCTCCGTCGGGGAAGCTGACGGTGAACCGCACCCGGTGGGTCTGCTGCGGTGTCAACAGCCCAAGCGGAGACAGGTTGAGCGCCCCCAGCTTGCCGGAGTAGATCGTGACCGGTCCCGGGCACGCCACCGAGCATCCCGGGTCACCGAGGTCGGCGACCACCAGATCGAGCTTGGCGGACAGGGCCGGCGACGCGGGCGTGTTGGTGACCGCCCCGGCCAACAGGGACAGGTCGGCGTCCACATCTCCTGTGTTGGTCAGGTCCGTCGTGGCGCTCGCAGAGTGGTTCGGCACGAGCGAGACGATGCTGAGCGTGGCGCTCCCGTTCTTGTTGTTCGTGAGCCTCACGACGCCTGCCGTGATGGTGTTGCTCGGGTTCGAGGAGACCCCCTTGAAGTTCGCGCCGGATCCGGTGGCAAACGCTCCCGCCAGCAGCGCCACTCCGAGCGCGACGAGGATGCGCCTCGGACCGGAGCTTCCGATGCGATCGATGCCCCGCATGGCTATGCCACTCCCGCGAGGCTCGGGGCTTCGAACCACCGCACGAGTGCCTCGAGACCCACCGGACGGCTGAAGTAGTACCCCTGGGCGTGGTCGCAGCCGAGCTCGGCGAGGCGCGCAAGCGTTTCCTCGTCCTCGACGCCCTCGGCCACGGCGATCACGTCGAAGTCGTGCGCCAGGCCGATCGTCGAGCGAACAAGGCGCTCGTCCGCCGAGCTGTTCACGAGACCGCTGATGAAGGAGCGATCGATCTTCAGCTCCCGGATCGGCAGGTCGCGCAGCACGCTCAGCGACGAGTAGCCCGTGCCGAAGTCGTCAATCGCGAGCCGCACGCCCATGTCGGCGAGGTGGCGCAGCACCACGAGTGCTCCATCGAGGTCCGCCGCAACGGCTGCCTCGGTCAGCTCGAGTCCCAGAGCGCTCGCCGGCAGCTTCCACTTTTCGAGCAGGCGCTCCACCTCGCCGGGCAGCAGGGGGTCGAGCACGTTGGCGGCGGCAAGGTTGAGGTCAACGCCCGCCGGCATCCCCAGAGCGCGCCAGGCGTTGCAGTCGCGCATTCCCTGATCCAGCAGGTGGACTGTCAGCGGCCCGATCAGGTCGCTATCGGCCACCACGGGCAGAAACTCCGCCGGGCTCATCAATCCGTTTCGAGGGTGGTCCCAGCGCAGCAGGGCCTCCACAGAGTCGACCGCGCCGGTGCGCAGATTGACCTTGGGCTGGTATTCGAGATGGAGCCCACCGTCGTCGATCGCCCGACGGAGCTCGCGAATCAGCAGCCGGTCCGCAGGGTCGGACTCGCTGCGCAGTGCGCGCGAGGCGCTCAGCAGGCGCGGGAAGACGGCCGCGAAGAACAACGCGGCAGCGGCAAGAAGAATGAAATTGATTCGACGGCTGCGGCGCGAGATCTCGGCCGCGACTGGCCCGTACGGCACATGCAGCTCGAACGCGGCGCGAGTGCGGCCCTTGCCATCGCGGCCGTTCAGGGGCACGGCCACCTGGATCTGCTTGCCGGTCGTCTTGTCCACCGGGCTTGTGGACCCATCGTCGACCTCGACGACGGTCTTGCCGGCAAGGGCCGACCTCACGGCGGCCGGGGCGCGGTAGACCTTGTCGATCTGACGGTGGTCGCTCGCGTAGACGATGCGCGACTTGCGATCCCACACCGCAAGCGATGAGAGGTTGCCGGAGCGCTGCGCCGCGATCGCGGCGTCATCCATCGCTCGCAGCTTGCCGGCGCTGTGATCGCGGAGCTGCCCGCGCAGCCGCGGGGCGAAGCTGGCCTGGGCCAACAGTTCCGCGCGCTCGCGGGCGCCGTCGATCTGCTCCTTGCGGATGTCGTTCGACATGACCGCGCCGACCACATAGACCAGAGCGCCGACGACCAGCAGGCCAAGCAGCGTGAATGTGACCAGGAACTGCGGGCGCAAACGCGAGGGCGCGTCGCGCATGGTGTTCAGGCCGCGATGTGCGGATGACTCGACATTCGTCATCTCCCTCCCATCGTCCTCGAACCTCGCGAGCGAGATACCTCAAACGTGCGATCCACCTAGGCCCCTCGCGGATCGATAAGTGGGGGAAGGCCTATTCACTCAGCCAAGGAGCATCAAATGTCACGTACCAAGGCCCTTTGGGCTTCCTCACCGAGAAAGATCATGGCCGCCCTTTTCGCGGTACTCGCCGCGACCGCGCTGGCCGTGGGATCGGGCGCAAACTTCAACTCGACCAGCGCCAACCCGAGCAATGTCCTGAGCGCAGGGTCCCTGTCGCACAGCAACAGCAAGGCCGGTGCAGCGATCCTGACGGCCGACAAGATGAAGCCGGGCGACAGCACCACCGGCACGGTCGACAT
>JAXDJP010000396.1:0-2587 GCA_034665645.1 Actinomycetota bacterium
AGTTTTGGAAAGCAACCTATACGAATATTAGTAGCGATTCGCAACGCAAAATGCGGCCGAGAGGATGACAATGTCTGAAATTGGCGTAAGCTGAGGGCCATGCTCCGCCCCGATCATCGCAAGGCCGTGCTCGGCGAGTGCGCGCTGCCGGCGGCGCTGGAGGCGGTGGGCGAGCGCTGGTCCTTCCTGATCCTGCGCGCCGCTTTCAACGGCCTCGCTCATTTCGAGGAATTCCAGTCGACGCTTGGCATCGCCCGCAACATCCTGTCGAACCGGCTCGGCCGGCTGGTCGAGAACGAGATCCTCGAGCGCGAGCCCGATCCGGCCGACCGGCGCAAGATCGCCTACCGGCTGACCGACAAGGGCCGCGATCTGCTGCCGGCGCTGATTGCGCTCAGGCAATGGGGCGACAAATGGATTTCGGGGATGCCGAGCAATCCCGTCCTGGTCGACCGGATCAGTCGCCATCCGGTCTCGCCAATGGCGGTGCGCGCGGCCGATGGCCGCGCGCTGGCGCTCAATGAACTTGAATGGCTGGACCGGGCGGAGCTGCCGCCGGCCGCCCGCAGCTGAGCCGCGGGCGTCTCGCGCCTACGGGCTGTTCGAGACTTCCTTGTTGTTGCCCGAGATCGCCGCGATGCCGATCAGGACGACCAGGACGACGCCCAGGATGACCATCGTGCCGCCGTTGTCATCGTCGTCGTCGTCCGCCGCCTGCAAGAAGCTGAAGCCGGACATCGGCGCGGCCGCGCGGCTGAGGCTCAACGCGTCCGCCGCGGCGGCGTTGGCGGCAACGGGAGCGAGGGCCATGCCAGCTCCCGCCAGAAGTGCGACAATCTTTTTTACCACGCTTGCCTCCCTGATTCGGGCAAAATAAGCCCCGACGCGACTCACCATGCCAAGAAAATCGCAACGCCGCAACTTGGGGCAAGTTCCGGGACGGGTCCAATCAAAAGTGAGAGGGGCCGGACCGGGCTCAGCCGTCGTAATCGGCGCCGGCATTGTTGTTGCGTTGCGGGGCGGCGGCGGTCAGGCGCAGCGCCTCGGCCGACTGGGAGAGCGAGCCGACCTCGTCGGCGACATCGTCCTCGTCGACCTGGACCCGCTGCAGGCTGCCGACCAAGGCCTCCTCGAGCTCCTTGGGCTTCACCGTCTGCTCGGCGACCTCGCGCAGCGCAACGACCGGATTCTTGTCGCGGTCGCGGTCGATGGTGAGCTCGGCGCCGCCCGAAATCTGCCGCGCCCGCTGAGCGGAGAGCAGGACGAGGTCGAAACGGTTCGGGACTTTGTCGACGCAATCTTCGACGGTTACGCGCGCCATGCGGCAGCTCCACTCAAATGCTGGTGTCGGGGAAAGGCCGGTGACGTAGGTCCGCCGCCGTCAAAAGTCAACGATTCGGCGGCGCCGGCTCAGACCCGCATCGGCATCAGCACATAGAGCGCCGGCGCCTTGTCGTTCTCGCGCAGCAGGGTCGGCGCCGCCGCGTCGGCGAGGTGGACCTCCATCACGTCGCCTTCGATCTGGCCCAATATGTCGAGCAGATAGCGGGCGTTGAAGCCGATCTCGATGCCGTCGGCGCCGTAATCGGCCGGAATCTCCTCGGACGCGGTGCCGTTTTCCGGCGAGGTCACCGAGAGCGTCACCCGATCCCGGTCCAGCGACATCTTGACCGCGCGGGTGCGCTCGCTGGCGATGGTCGAGACGCGGTCGACCGCTTCTTCGAGCGCGCGCGGATCGAGCCTGAGCAATTTGTCGTTCGCGGTCGGGATGACCCGGCTGTAATCGGGGAAGGTGCCGTCGATCAGCTTGGAGGTCAGCACCGCATTGCCGAGCCCGAAGCGGATCTTCGATTCGCTCAAGGACGCCTGGACGGTGCCGTCGACCTCGTCGAGCAGCTTGCGCAGCTCGGCAACGCATTTGCGCGGGATGATCACCCCGGGCATGCCCTGCGCGCCCTCGGGGCGGGACACCGTCACCCGCGCCAGCCGGTGGCCGTCGGTGGCGGCGGCCTTGAGCACCGGCTGCGCCTCGTCGGAGACGTGAAGGAAGATGCCGTTCAGATAATAGCGAGTCTCCTCGGTGGAGATGGCGAAGCGGGTCTTGTCGATGATCTGGCGAAGGGTCGCGGCGGGGAGCTCGAAGCGGGTCGGCAAATCGCCCTCGGCGATCACCGGGAAATCGTCGCGCGGCAAAGTGGAGAGGTTGAAGCGGGCGCGGCCGGCATTGACCTGCATCTTGCCCTCGGCCGCATTCAATTCGACCTGGCTGCCTTCGGGGAGCTTGCGGGCGATGTCGAACAGGGTGTGGGCCGAGACGGTGGTGGCGCCGGGCTGGGTGACGTTGGCCTCGACCGTCTCGACGATCTGGAGGTCGAGATCGGTCGCCATCAGCCTGAGGCCGCCGCCCTCGGCCGCCTCGATGAGGACGTTGGAGAGGATGGGGATGGTGTTCCTCCGCTCCACCACGGACTGGACGTGGCCGAGGCTCTTGAGGAGCGTAGCCCGTTCGATCGTCGCCTTCATTGAAACCCCCGAAAGTCGTGCTTTGGCAGGAGTATTAGAGCGGCCCGAGCCCCCCCGCTAGGGG
>JAXDJP010000397.1:0-3242 GCA_034665645.1 Actinomycetota bacterium
CGGGAGTACCGTGTCCGGCAAGCGTTCCACACGAGGAGGCAGCCGTGACCTGGCAGACGAGAGTGCTCGTCATCGCGAACCAGACCGCCGAGTCGGAGGAGCTGCTGAGAGCGCTGAAGGAGCGCGCGCAGGGAGGGCAGACTGCGTTCAGGCTGCTGGTGCCGGCCGGACCGTCGGCGCGCGACCAGGCGGCGACCCGGCTCGCGACCGCTGTCGAGCGGATGCGGGCGGCCGGACTCGACGTCGAGGGCGAGCTTGCTCACGACTCCGATCCGCTGATCGCGGTGCAGGAGGCGTGGGACCCGCGCAGCTATGACGAGATCGTGGTCTCGACGCTGCCGACAGGGGTTTCCAAGTGGCTCCAGGTCGACCTGCCGCACCGCGTGGCGAAGCTCACCGACGCCCCGGTCAAGCACGTGGTGGCGCAGCGGCAGCAAGCCGCGCACGCGCCGGCCTGACGACACCGGAAAAACCCTTCTCCAAATCTCGCTCCCACACCTTGCGGTGGGTGGTGATCGGGCCTAGGGTCGGGGTGGCGCGGGGCGCAGGGCCCGGGCTGCGCTGGCTCGACTCGC
The DNA here is from genome assembly GCA_034665645.1 of Actinomycetota bacterium. GTDB lineage: Bacteria > Actinomycetota > CADDZG01 > CADDZG01 > WHSQ01 > JAUJNU01. The sequence continues at coordinate 576 of JAXDJP010000397.1, forward strand.
GACGACTGGGAGCCCAGGCTTGGCAAGAGGTGGACGCAGACGCTGGGCGCTCGTCGGCCTCGCCATGCTCGTGGCGGGCCTGGTGGCCGCCGCGATGGCGCTCGCAGCGACCTCTCTGACGGCCACGCCGAACAGCATCGACTTCGGCGGGCAGGACGTGGACGGCTCGAGCGCGGCGCGGGAGACCGTCATCAAGAACACCGCCTCGACGCCGGTGACGATCGAGTCGATCGCGACCGACAACCCCGACTTCGCGGTCGATTCCCAGCCGGGCGACTGCACGACCGACCCGCCGGCCACCGAGCTCCTGGAGAACGAGGAGTGCACGGTCCACGTCGTCTTCAGCCCGCAGGACACGGGCACGAGGACCGGCACGCTGTCGGTCGCCTCCACCGGTGACGACGCCTCCGTTGGGCTCAGCGGCGAGGGGACCGACCAGGCCCTGTCGATCGACCCGGCGAGCATCGACTTCGGCGAAGTGGAGGTCGACGCGGGCGCGGCGGACGAGACCGCGCAGGTGACCAACACCGGCGCCGGCGACGTGCACATGTCGGACCCGAGCGTCAGCGGCGACGCCGATTTCGCCCTCGCGCCGCACCAGGTCGGCGACTGCGACGACGCCACTGTGCTCCCAGAGGGCGAGTCGTGCACGCTTCGCGTCGCCTTCGACCCGAGCGTCCGCGGCACGCTCATCGGCACCGCAACGGTCTCCTCCGACGAGGTGGCGAACATCGACGTGCCGCTGACCGGCGAGGGGATCGACACCGAGCTGGGCGCCGACGACACCGACCTGACATTCGATCCGCGCGAGGTCGACCAGGCGGGCGCCTCGGATCCGCAGACGGTGACGATCGAGAACACGGGCACGAAGACCGTCGACTTCGACTCGGTCGATGTGACGGGGGACTTCGCGCTGACCGGCGAAGCGGGCGACTGCGACGAGAACACATCGCTGGACCCGAGCGACACATGCACGCTGCACGTGACGTTCGACCCGACCGATCGCGGCACCCGCACCGGGTCGGTGACGGTGCAGTCCAACGCGCCGGACGTCGTGGTCTCGCTCACGGGCGAGGGCATCGACACCGAACTGACGGCGGACGACACCGATCTGACGTTCGATCCGCGCGAGGTGGACGACCCGGGCGCGTCCGACCCGCAGACGGTGACGATCACCAACACAGGCACGCAGACCGTCGACTTCGACTCGGTCGATGTGACCGGCGATTTCGCGGTGACCGGCGAAGCGGGCGACTGCGACGGGGCCACGGCGCTGGCGCCGACGGACTCGTGCGCGCTGCACGCGACCTTCGACCCGACCGATCGCGGTACGCGCGACGGCACCGTCACGGTCAAGTCGACCGCGCCGGACGTGGTCATCGACCTGACCGGCGAGGGGATCGACACCGAGCTCACGCCCGACGACACCGACCTGACCTTCGCCGACCGCGAGGTCGACGCGCCGGGCGCGTCCGATCCGCAGACCGTGACCATCACGAACAGCGGCACCGAGACCGTCGACATCGACGCGATCGTCCCCACGGGCGACTTCGCCTTGGCGCCGAACGAGGCGGGGGACTGCGACGACACCACGTCGCTCGCCCCGAACGGCACCTGCGCCCTACGTGTGGTGTTCGACCCGACCGACCGCGGCACCCGCAACGGCAGCGTGACAGTGCAGTCGAACGCGCCGGACGTGGTGATCGACCTGACCGGCAAGGGGATCGACACCGAGCTCACGCCCGACGACACCGACCTGACCTTCGCCGACCGTGAGGTCGACGCGACGGGAGCCTCCGCTCCCCAGACCGTGACGATCACGAACAGCGGCACCGAGACCGTCGACATCGACTCGATCGTCCCCACGGGCGATTTCGGGCTGGCGCCGAACGAGTCGGGCGACTGCGACGACACGACCTCGCTCGCCCCGAACGGCACCTGCGCCCTGCGAATCGTCTTCGACCCGACCGACCGCGGCACGCGCACCGGCACGATGACGGTCACGTCAAACGCGCCCGACGTGGTGATCGATCTGACGGGCGAGGGGATCGACACCGAGCTCACCCCGGACCGCACCAGCATCTCGTTCGGCTCCCAGGACATCGACGCCGGCCCGACAGCCACGGAGGAGTCGGTGATCGAGAACACCGGCACCGAGGAGGTCACGTTCACGAGCATCGCCCTCGGCGGCACGAACCCCGGCCAGTTCAAGCGCCTCACCGGCGCCGGCAACGACTGCTCCACGTCCTCGCCCCTGAGCGTCGGCGCCACCTGCCACGTCCGCCTCCAGTTCGACCCGAGCTTCAAGGGCACCAAGTCCGCCACCGTTACGCTCGCCTCGAACGCCCCCACCGTCACGATCGACCTCGACGGCACCGGCACCCGCTCGACGTTCCAGGCCTCCGACGTCCCGATCGCGGGCGGGTACGTGACCAACGGGCAGGTCAACGCGGTGGCATTCGACTCCGCCGGCCGCGCCTACCTCGGTGGCACCTTCACCTCGATCGGCCCGCGCACCGGCCACGGCGTGAAGCTCACGAGCACGAGCGACCAGCCGGCGGCCAACTTCCCCGACGTCGACGGGACGATCCGGGCCGTGGCGCGCGACGGCAGCGGCGGCTGGTACATCGGCGGCGACTTCACACACGTCGGCGGGCTCAGCCGCAG
>JAXDJP010000398.1:0-2542 GCA_034665645.1 Actinomycetota bacterium
GTCCCGTTGGCTACGGATGCCGTCGCGGCGTTTCCTCCTGCCGACGCCGGAGCTAGGCCCCGCGTCCAAGCGAGCTTCATCGTTCTCGCATCGACCGCGTGATACTCGCCGGACTTCTGCAGGTCGCCGACTATCACCCGACCATTGCTCGTCGTGAAGAGATTTGGCGAGGCACCGAAGTCGACATCTCCGCCTCGCTTCGGGTCGTCGTCTCGGGTGTGCTTGAAGACGCCGACTAGCTCGCCGAACTTCTTGCTGTTCCGGTCGACGTCGATCTTCACGATCGAGTTGTTGAACTTGTCCTCTTTCTGCCCGTAAGGGTTTGAGGTTCCGATGTAGGCGAAGTGGTTCTTGAGGTCGATCGCAGGTGTCGTCCAGCTCCCTCCACCGGCGTGGCCGTCGACGTACTTCTCCTGCGAGTACATGTAGGTTTTCTTGATCACCGCGCCGCTCTCCGCGTCGAGGATGAAGAAGGGTGTGTTTGCATTGCTCCCGTCCCCTCCAACGGTGGCGGCAAAGATCATGCCGTCGAAGACGCGGATGCTGGCAAGCGCTCCGCGCGAACCGGCATCGATGAGGTTTGTCTGCCACAGTTGCTCACCAGTGTGCTGGTCCAGGGCAAGCACGTAGGGAGTGCCCGCGCCGACGAGGAGGTAAACCGTGCCATTCTCAACCGTGGGAGCGAAGACACCTCCGAAGAAGTTGATGTTGGCGACCGGTCCGAGGCTGGCGCGCCACGCGAGCTCGCCGGTCTCTGCGTCGACAGCGAAGAGCCAGCCAACTGCGTACTGGTCGTAGTCGATCGGGTTCCCTAGGAAGTCCACGGTCGTTGGTGTGCTGATGGTCGCGGAGGTCATGAAGATGCAGCCGCCGGCCTCGACGGGGGTCGATTGGAAGGCTCCCAGCGTTCCTCCCTGGGCGGTCGAGGCAAACGTCCACTTCGGCTTCAACTTTGCGACGTTGTCGGGGCCGATCCGACGCTCCCGGGGCTGAGTCCTGGTGTTGTGGATGTCGTGGCCGAAAGAGGGCCAGTCACCCGATGAGGAGTCTGGCTTCGAGCAGGACGGCTTCTCGGCCGCGGACGTTCCGCCCGACATGATCGAGAACGCACCGATCATGAGCGAGAGGACACATAGGAGTGCCCCGGATCTCTTCAAGAAAGCCACCTCCGACTAGTTGTCTGTGGCTGCACGATTCGCCGCGAAAGCCTCGAACTCCTTCGAAAACCACCGACTCCAACCTGGGTCCTGGCTACCGACTGAGGCCGATCTCGCGATTCATGCCCCCAACCGGCGAGGGTAGTCACGGACTGGAGAAGCTTCAGTATCCGCGGGCAAAGGAAAAGGCCCCCGGGTCTTCCGGGGGCCATTTCCTAGATCTGTTGTCTAGCAGTCGAAGGCCTTTGAGGTTGCGCTTACCTTCACCCTGCCGTCCGGTGACTTTGACGCGCGCTATCACGGCACGCGCCGTATCGCGGCGCTTGAATTCTCGCTATTGGCCGTACGCCACGACGTAGCCCAATCCGTTAGCCGCAACGTCACAGACCGCATAGATGGTGTGACGGGCGACGATCGCACCACTCGAGAGGTTGACGCAAGGTTCGTGCGCGTCCACCGAGAGAGATCGTGCGACGACCGGTAACCCGTCCTGAGCGTTGAGCCCCAGCAGCAGTCCGTGCGTCGTGACGACGTAGACGATGCCGCCTGCTGTCGAGATCAGGTGATAGTCGACCCCACTCGCGATGGGCGTCTTCCAGTTCACCGCGCCGTTGGTCGTGCTGAGTGAGTAGAGGTAGCCGGGATTGGGCTCTCTCGCTTCCACATCGGTTTGACCGCTGGCCGCGACGTAGACGGCTTTACCGTCCGTCGCTCCCGTGCCTGCGTTGCCAAGGGCGAGAGGATCGCCCAAGCGTGCCCACCATGCCTGCTCCATGTCGTCGGCATACACGGCGTGGTAGCGACCACTCTTCTGCAGCGCCCCGATGATGAGGTTGCCCTTCTTGTCCTTGAACATCGTGGGCGACCCGCCGAAGTCGAGGTCCGCTCCCTCGTCGTAGTCACCGTGGTAGTAGTCGACGATCTTTGCGAACGAGCTGTGCTTCCGGTTTACGTCAACCTTCACCAATGCATTGCTGAGGCTCGATTCCTTCGCCTTGTTGGCCGGCTGCCCCGTCCCGTCGAACATGTAGCCCGTCTTCGGGTCGTACACGGGCGTGCCCCAGAAGGAGGCCCCCTTCAGTCCCTGATCGTTCTCGTGCTTCTTGATCGTGTAGACGCGCGTGATGATCTTCCCGTTAGCGGGGTCGAGAAGAGCGAATCCACCAGGATGCCGCACCTTTGCCCCGACATCTTCGGGCCCGGAGATACCGATGAAGAGCATCCCGTCGATGAGAGCGACGCTCGAGTTCGTGTAGGCATCGCCCCCCTTGGCGACGACCGTCTTCCACAAGATCTTTCCCGTGTTCTGGTCGAGGGCGGCAGCGTAAGGGCTACCGTTAGCAGAGACGTTCGCGAAGACACGCCCGTCCTTCACGGCAAGAGAA
>JAXDJP010000399.1:0-2617 GCA_034665645.1 Actinomycetota bacterium
TTCATCGACCGCCTCGGGCACGCGCTGCGCCGGTCGGCACGGTCGGGCGCCGGCGTCGCGGTGCTCTTCGTCGACCTCGACCGCTTCAAGCTCATCAACGACTCCTTCGGCCACGCGGCGGGCGACCGGCTGCTCTGCGACGTCGCCGAACGCCTGATCACAGCGCTGCGCCCGTCCGACACCATCGCGCGCTTCGGCGGCGACGAGCTCACCGTGCTGTGCGAGGACGTCGCGGGCGAGACGGGCGCCCGGGCCATCGCCGACCGCATCGCCGATCTGTTCGACGAGCCGTTCGTCGTCGAGGACAGCGAGGCGTTCCTGCAGGCGAGCATCGGCATCGCGCTGGGCGACGCTCGCGCCCGCCCCGAGGACCTGATCCGCGACGCCGACGTGGCCATGTACCGGGCCAAGAGCTCGGGCCGGTCCCGCCACGAGGTCTTCGACGCCGCCCTGCGCGAGCAGGCCCTGGCCCGCCTCGACACCGAGAGCGCGCTGCGGCGGGGCATCGCCCGCGACGAGCTGCGCATCCACGTGCAGCCGGTCGTCGGTATCGGCGACGGCGCGATCCAGGGCTTCGAGGCGCTCGTGCGCTGGGACCACCCCGAGCGCGGCCTCGTCCCGCCCGCCCAGTTCATCCCGCTCGCCGAGGAGACGGGCCTCATCGTGCCGATCGGCAACTGGGTCGTCCGCGAGGTCTGCCGGACGCTGCGCCGCTGGCACCACGAGCTGGGCGTGCCGTGGGTGCAGTGCAGCCTCAACCTGTCCGTGCGCCACCTGCAGCAGCCCGACCTCGTGGCGACCGTCGCCGACGCCCTGCGCGAGTTCGACGTCGTTCCCGACCGGCTGATCCTCGAGATCACCGAGAGCGCCGTCATGGAGGCCGGCGCCGGCAGCGTCGAGACGCTCGACCGCCTGCGGGCGCTCGGCGTGCGCCTGGCACTCGACGACTTCGGCACGGGCTACTCGTCGCTGGCGCGCCTGCACCGCTTCCCGCTCGACGTCCTGAAGATCGACCGCAGCTTCACCGCCGCGCTCGGCGACGACCACCAGGGCGCCTCGATCGCGGGCGCCATCGTGTCGCTCGGCCAGGCGCTCGGCCTGGTCACCGTCGCGGAGGGCATCGAGGACGTCTCCCAGCAGCGCGCGCTCGAGCGCATCGGCTGCACGTTCGGCCAGGGCTACCTGTTCTCCCGGCCGCAGCCGCCGGAGGCGTTCGACGACATGCTCCGGCTCGCCGAGCGCCCGTAGCGACGGTCAGAGCCGCCCGTCGGCGACCTGCTGGACGACGCGCACCGCGAGCCGGTGGAGCGTCGTGACCGCCGTCTCGAGGTGCTCGGGTGGCGTGTCCTCGTCCGGCGTGTGGCTGAGGCCGCCCACGCTCTGGACGAACAGCATCACCGCCGGCACGCCGGCCCGCGCGACCTCCGCCGCGTCGTGCAGCGCGCCGCTGAACAGTCGCGGGGCCGCGCCGGTCACCTCGCGGGCGACATCCTCGGCGAGCTCGACGAGCCGCGCGTCGAACGGGACCGGGTCGATGCCCCAGATCCGCACGAACTCGATCTCGACGCCCTCCTCGGCGGCGATGCGGTCGGACGCCGCCCGCAGGTCGCCGAGCATCGCCGCGAGGGTCGCCGGGTCGGGGTGGCGCTGGTCGACGACGAGGCGGCACTCGCCGGGCACCGCGGTCGGGATCCCCGGCCGGACGCCGATGTCGCCGACGGTCGCGCGGCTGTCGGCATCGGGCGCGCCGTCGCGGACGGCGAGCACGAGCCGCGCGCCGGCCACGAGCGGGTCGCGCCGCCCGTCCATCGGGAACGCGCCGCCCTGCACCGCCTGGCCGCGAATGGTCACCGCGTGACGCTCGACGGCGGCCGTGCCGGTGACGACCCCGACGGCCAGCCCCTCGCGCTCGAGGACGGGTCCCTGCTCGATGTGCAGCTCCAGGTACGCCGCCGCGCCGGCGAGGCGCTCGCCGCGGCGCGCCGCCGTGGCGAGGTCGACGCCGTGCGCCGCGAGGGCGTCGGCGAGCGCGGTCCCGTCGCGGTCGCGCAGACCGGCCACGTCGGCTGGGTCGACCGAGCCCGCCGTCATCCCCGAGCCCAGCAGGCTGCGCCCGAAGCGCGCGCCCTCCTCGTCGGCCCAGTCGACGAGCGCCACGCTGACCGGCGGCTCGCCGGCCGCGGCGAGGGCGCGCAGGACCTCCAGCCCCGCGAGCACGTCGAGCGAGCCGTCGAGCCCTCCGCCGTCGGGCACCGAGTCGAGGTGGCCGCCGAGGAGCACGGTGCGCTCGGACGCGCCGCGCAGGAGCGCCCAGAGGTTGCCCGCCTCGTCGATCTCGACCTCGACCGGCAGCGACTCGAGCTGCTCGCGCAGCCACGCGCGAGCCCGCGCCCACGTGTCGGTCCACGCGACCCGCTGCGCCCCCGCTCGTCCTCGGTGAGCTCGCGCAGCGCCCGGAGGTCGGCGAGCGCGCGCGCCGGCTCCAGGGCCCCGGCGCCGGCCGTGTCGATCAGCCCCATGGCGCGACGACGATACCGGCAGGAGTTCGCCCCCGGTGGGCGAAGCCCGAGTGCGCACGCGCCGCCGCGGTCCATGACAAACGAGCGAGGGGGAAGCC
>JAXDJP010000400.1:0-2906 GCA_034665645.1 Actinomycetota bacterium
TTCGACGCTGCGGCCCTTTCCGTTCAAAACGGACCCCATCAATTCGAGGAGATCCGCCAGATCCCAATGCGATCCGATCTCGCGCATGGTGCGGATGCTTTCCTTCAAGATCACGGCTGCTTCGTCGTAATCGTGCTGTGCCTCCCGCACCGATCCGAGGTTCATTAGGACACGAGCGATCCCTTGCTTGTCTTTGCGGCCGCGGAAGAACGTGAGCGCCTCTTCGTAAAGGGCAGATGCTGTTTCGAGGTCGCCTTGCAGACGCGCCAAGACGCCGAGGTTGTTTTGCGCTGCCGCCACCCCGCGAGGATCGCCGGCCTCCTTTTCGAGTTCCAGACTCTCCTCGAAGCTTCTACGCGAGGCGTCGTAGTCACCTTTCTCGGACGCGACGTTTCCGAGCTGCTTGATCGCCTCCGCTAGCTTCCCCTAGTCCCCGAGCTCGCGGCGCAGCTTGATCGCCTCTTCGATCAGCAACGTGGCGCGCTTGTATTCTCCCTGCCCGCGCGCCAGGATCCCGGCCCCCTCGAGGCACATAGCCCTGAGGTCTGCCGAAGCGCCCGGCGCTCTCGACAGAGCCTCCTCCAGCCACTGCTGACCCTCACTCAGATGCGCCCTGAACTCCCAGAAGCGCGCGAGGGCCCCGGCGAGCCTTAACTCGGTCTCCGTGTCTCCCGCCCCGTCGGCCCATCGCAGCGCCGCTCGCATGTTGTCGTGCTCTCGATCGAGGGTCGCCAGCCAGCGCACCTGGTCCTCCTCACGGAGCCGGGGCGCGGCCCTTTCCGCCAAGGCAAGGAAGAGCGCGGCGTGGCGTCGTCTCGTGTCGTCGAGGCCCCCGCCGTCCTGGAGTTTCTCCAGTGCGTACTCGCGGATCGTCTTCAGCATGCTGAAGCGAGGTTCTGACTCCTCGCCCTCCAGTTGGAGCAAGAGGCTCTTGCTCACGAGGGAGTCAAGGGTGTCCAACATGTCGAAGTCAGACGCCCCCACGACCGCCTCCGCTTGCTCGAGTGAGTGACCGCCGGTGAAGACCGACAGGTCGCGGAAGACCTCTTGCTCCTCTTCCGTGAGGAGGTCGTAGTCCCAGTCGAGCGCAGCGCGCAGCGTTTGCTGGCGCGCCGGAAGGTCGCGCGGCCCCCCGGTTAGAAGCTTCAAAGTGTTCGAGAGACGCGGAAGCATCGCGAGCGGAGGCAACAAACGAGTGCGCGCCGCGGCGAGTTCGATCGCGAGCGGCAATCCATCCAGACGCGCACAGATCTCTGCGATCGCCGCCGCTTCTTCCGGGGACGGATCGAACATCGGGTTCGACGCGCGCGCCCGTTCGACGAAGAGCTGGGTCGCTTCGTACTTCTCGAGTTCCGCGGGATCGATCCCCGCGCCCAGTACCGGCAGTCCCAGAGGAGGGATCGGGTATTCCTGTTCGTCTCGCAATCGCAGGGCCGCCCTGCTGGTCACGAGGATCTTCAGCCCTTCAGAAGCAGCGAGCAGGTCCGACAGAGCCGGCCCCGCGGCGATGACGTGCTCGAAGTTGTCGAGCAGGAGCAACAGCTTCTTATCCCGCAAGAACTCCTTGAGGTTCTCGAGGACGGAGCGCTCCGCGCTCTCTACGACGCCCAGAGCTTTCGCGATGGACCCGATCGCAAGTCGCGCATCCGTTAGGGGGGCGAGCAATGCGAAGCCGATCCCATCCTCGAACTCATCGGCGACCTTGCCTGCAACCTCGAACGCGAGGCGCGACTTGCCGGTTCCTCCCGGCCCGGTCAGCGTGAGGAGCCGAACGTCGTCGCGCAGCAGCAAGTCCTTGATCTCACGTTCCTCTCGGTCGCGGCCGACGAAGGGGGTCGGTTGCACGGGAAGCGAGACCCGCTCGGGGTCCGCCGGAGCAGCCGTCGCCGACCGCCTGTCCGTCGCCTGCTGCGCCAACTCGAAGTACTCCGTAAGCAGCAGCGCCAGATCGTCCTGGACCAGCGCGCCCAATTGCTCCGGCGTCGAGAAATGCTTGTAGGAGACCTTGTCGTCTTCCATGATTCGTTGCAGGAGATCGTCGAGGCGCGGTTCGCGCTGGTCGGAGTTCTTCAGATAGATCAACTTGGGCATGTCTCCCGACAGGAGGTACTCGTCCTCCAGACCGGAGATCTCCTCCCCCGGCGCGACCCATCCGTAGCGCTCCCAATAGATGCCCAGGAAGATGTGGCTCTGCGCGAGGTATGAGCGATAGAGATCCCGTGGCGGATGGGGCCGCGCTCCCAACTCGAACATCACGGGCGTAAGCGAGAGCTTCGAGATGGCGGTGCGTACGAGGGTGCGCTCCTCCGCCAGCTCTCCCAGCGTGGAGCTAACGAAGACACGCAGGCGCTGATCGGGGGTCCTGATCACCGCCGGGCTCGTCTGAGTCACGCCCTCAGGGTAGGCGCTAGGCAGAGGTCAATCTGCGGCCGATGACGTGCCGCTGGATCTGGTTCGTGCCCTCGACGATCTGGAGTCCCTTCGCCTCTCGCATCAAGCGCTCCACGGGGTATTCCTTGATGTATCCGTAGCCGCCGTGCAATTGCACCGCGTCGATCGTCACCTTCATGGCGACGTCGGAGCAGAACAGTTTCGCTTGCGCGGCCGCCATCGAATAGTCCTGACCGGCGTCGCGCAGGCGCGCGGCATAGCGATATAGAGCGCGTCCGGCCTCTATCTGCGTAGACATGTCTGCCAGCATGAACTGGAGACCCTGGTTTTCGTTCACCGGCCGCCCGAATTGCTCGCGCTCGCTGGTGAAGCGGAGTGCCTCGTCCAAAGCTCTTTGCGCGAGGCCGATCGAGCAAGCTGCGATCCCGAGACGGCCGGAGTCGAGCGATGCAAGTGCGATGCGGAATCCTTGCCCTTCGACGCCGACCAAACGTTCCGCAGGCACCTCGGCGTCG
>JAXDJP010000401.1:0-3255 GCA_034665645.1 Actinomycetota bacterium
GGCAGCGGTTGTGGAGCATCCGTGAGGGCGCCATTCGCTGCCGATGGGGGGACGAGCAGTGGCCCAAGTAGCGGCTTGTGGGGTGACGGCTCGTCTGGTCCGAAGGGCATGCAGGTCGGCTGTATTGACGGACGACGCTTTGCAGTGCTCATCACCGTCCGCAACCGGACGAAGCGCACGGTCACCCTCCTCGGCGGCGGTGGCTCGCGACGTTCTCCGGGTGTGATCACGCGGGCTGCAGTGCAAGTTCGCCTTGCCCCGTCTCCGAAGGAGGGTCTCCTCCAGCCCGGACTGCGCGCGTGGATTGGCCAGAACTCCCCGCCCGTGGCGGTACCGGGCGGCCGGAGCGCCTGGGTTCAGTCGAACTTTCTCATGCGGAACTGCCGCTCCCTTCCCCTGGGTGAGCCGTTGACGGTGAACCGCAGTATCACGCTCACCTATGACGCGGACGGAAGTAGGAGGACGCAGACCATCTCGGTCGCAGCGGCGAGGATCATCCTTACGCGAGGCCCGCTCCATCCCAAGCTTCCGATCAACCAGATCGGCTGAACCGGCGGCAGCTAGACCGAGATCGGCCTCGGTTCAGGGGACATTCCGCAACGCTGGCCCAGGCGAGGGGCAATAGAGTGTCGTCGTGCTGAAAGGACGGTGCGGATGCAATGCCGTCGGTTACGAGGTGTCCGACGAGTTCGTCGTCGCGTTCAACTGCCACTGCTCGAACTGCCGTGCAATGACGGGCTCAGCGTTCTTGCCCTGGGGCGAGATCGAGCCCGAGAAGCTGAGGGTGACCGCGGGTGCGGACTCATTGATATTGATTGGCGACGCCGACGGCTACCACGCGAGGCGCTGCGGGGAGTGCTTCTCGCTGTTGTATTGGACAGGCCACGAAGGCAAGATCCGTGTGCCGTACGGGTCATTGATCGACGAGCCAGCGCTCAAGCCGACGGCCCACATGTTCGTCGGGTCAAAGGCTCAGTGGTATGAGATCCTCGACGACCTCCCTCAGCACGACGAGGCCCCGTGGACTTGATTGCCTGATACGGCTACCCCGCCCACTTCAGGGGACATTCCCGAACGCTGGCCCAGGCGAGTGCTAGGCGGAATTGAACGCCGTCAGGAATCAGGTGCCGCGGCAGGCGCCCGGTACTGGACCTCCTGGGCCTTGCGCAGGGCGTCCATCGTCTCGTCGACGCTCATCAGGACGGTCGTCTCGAACGAGCTGAGCGCGCCGCCACCGCCGATCGCCAGAGCAACGGCAGCCATCGACACGTTGTCGGGCGCCTCCCAGAGGTTGTAGCCATCGTGGCTCCCGAACGCGTACCAGAACCCGTGGAGCTTGCCACCAACTGACTCGATGTACGACTGAGCAGCGGTTCGACGGTCTTCCGGGTTTGCGATCAGCCTTGCCCATGTCTCAGGCGTGTAGCTGAACCTCGATAGATAGAGCGGCATTCCGTTCCTCTCCTTCCCGGACCCAAGCGAGTCGCCGTTGATCGCAGTATGACTCCATGCCGCCCGCTCTTTCCGGCGACCTTCCCCGAAGGATGGCGCAGGAGGCACAGCGAGTCGAGCTGGAACGGACCGGGCTCAGCGAGACCGACGGCATGACCCATCTCGCATACCGCGTCGTCCGGTAGCGCGAACCCGCCGCTGCCGTCAGCCGCTCGCGGGCGATGACCGCGGCCGGGCACCGGAGGGAGAGGAGCTGAAATGGTCGAGGAAGCACGTCTTGAACAGCTGGCCGCCGGCCTGACGCCGGTGAGCGACGGCTGGTTCGTCGTCAATGTCCGGGACGGGGCGTAGGTGACGAACGAGGCTCTGGGAGCCGCCTTCGTCGTCGAAGGGCGACGACACACCGTTCGCCGACGTCGGCTTCACCCTGGCCGTGTTCCAGCGGGGACAGGCGAGCAGGTATCACCGTGAGGCGAACCAGGAGGACTTCCTCGTTCTCGCCGGCGAGTGCCTCCTGCTGATCGAGGGCGAAGAGCGGCCACTCAAGACCTGGGACTTCGTGCACTGCCCGCCCGAGACGGAGCACGGGTTCGTCGGCACGGGCGAAGGCCCGTGCGTGATCTTCATGACGGGCGCGCGAAAGGGATGGCCGGAAAAGGGAGTCGTCTACCCACGCTCCGAGCCGGCCCTCCGCCACGGCGCAAGTGTCGAGAGGGAAACGACGTCGGCCGCCGAGGCCTACGCCCCCTTCCCGAAGTGGCAACCGGGGCGGCCCGAGACCTGGGACGGACTGCCGTGGGCCTAACACGTGGTCGACGTCAAGCGGTTGTCGCTGGGCTAGCGGGGAGCGTAACGTCGCGGCATGGTCCGCCTCGAACGAGAGATTCCAGGTGTGCCGCTTCCACTCGTGGAGCGAGTGGTCGAACAACTTCTCGGGCTTGAACCCGAAGCAACCGCGGTGCTCCTCACCGGGAGCTACGCGAAAGGAACCGCGGCAGTCGCGAGCGATCTCGACCTGGTGGCGATCACGCCGTCGCCTCGCACCAGCTACCGGATGTGGTTCGAGGAGCACCACCCGGACGCGTCTCTGCACATATCTGTTGGAGCGAAGACCGCCGCTGCCTGGCAGGCAGGCGCGAGCTCGCCGGCGCGCTGGTCGCTCGGCTTCCCGGCGGTCAACGATGCGGTGTACCTCTGGACCCACCCGGAGCGAAGCGCATCGCTCGGCGACGACCCGTCGCTACGTCATCCCGCGGCGACGCCTGAGCTGGAGGACTTCCTCGACTTCGTGCTCAAGGCAAAGAGAAGCGCCAACGGCGCCGACGAACTCGGCCTCCGCTGGTTCGCGCAAGCAGCAGCTTCACTCGCGCCCGCGCTGCTGATTCCCCTCAACGAGCAGCGGATCGTGCGTGACCGTCGCGACGCTCTCGATGCTGCGCTCGCTCTGGGCGTCGCGCCAGACACCTACGCCGCCGATGTGCCTATCTGTCTCGGGCTTGCCTCATCCTCGAGCGTGGAGGTCAAAGCGGCTACCGCGCGGCTCAGCCTCGACCTGCTCTCCTTTCTACGGGAGCACGCACCGGACATCGATCAGCAGCCGCAGATCGGGAAGTACCTCGCAGACGGGACGCTCGAGCGACGCCTCCGGCTGATCGATTGACCGACAACGACTGAACAGCATCAGCCCTCGCGGTCGGCGAGCACCTGCGCCAGCGCGTGTGAGGCTTGGCGGATCATGCCGGGGTTCGTGTCCCAGTAGTACGGCAGCGCCATCACGGCCTGGTAGAGGGCCCAGCCGCGACC
>JAXDJP010000402.1:0-3565 GCA_034665645.1 Actinomycetota bacterium
CCGCAACCGCAACTATCGTGAACCGGGTTCGGTTGTCGAGCTCGACGAACGGCCGGAGCTCTTCGCGGTCTGGGCGATGCATTCCGTGGAAGCGCTTCCACGTGGAAGCCTCAGAAAGATCGGCGAAGAGTTGGGTGACGGCCTCCAGATCGTCGGGCAGGACCGGCCGGACGCGGATCGTGGATCCGTCCCGCAGGCCAACATCCGCCACGCGGTGGGCTGGGTATTCGCCAACTCGATCCATCACTGTGAAACTAGCCCACCCCCGGTCAAACTGGTTGGGGAGTGGAGGTGCGGTTCGACTCTTCCACGTTTCGGGGCACTTTCCCCGTCATGGTGCAGACGAAGCGCATCGCCTTGTGACCCGGATCTGCACACGGCTCGAACATCAACGGACAGCCACCCTCGATGACGCTGATCCCATGTGTCCGGCCGTATTCCGCCGCCGATCTCGAGACGCTTCCGCCGCCGAAGGCGCGGTGCATCCATACGTTCTTGATGCCCAGTTCTTCACACTCACGCATGGACGAGTCGACGTGTTCGGGACTCGTCGCCAGTACAACCGCGTCGACTCCGCCCGGGATCGATTTGAGGTCGTGAAAGCATTGATCGCCCTCCACGGTGTCTGCGTTCGGGTTGACCGCGAATACTTCGTAACCTCGACCACGAAGGCGCTGATAGACAGCGTTGCTTCCGTGGTTTGCGGGGTTCCGGGAGACGCCCGTTACCGCGATGCGCTTCTTTGCCAAGAATTCGTTGGCTGCTTCCTTGATGGTTTGCATGACCGTTCCTCCTAGTTAAGGCTTGCTCGACTTCAAGTGTGCCGCGGCGGGATGTCGAGTGATAGGTCCAACCGGCCTGTGGTCGACACCTCAACCGGCCCCCGCGCGGAGAGGCCCTGTCTCGGAGTAGGTCTTGCCGTCGTTGACGGCCGCCACAGCCAGGTCGCCTGAGCTTCCCTCCACTAGTTCGTGGATCAGAGCAAGTGCGGCGGCCGCGCTCGCGACGTGGACGATCCCGGGGGCGTCGTCCCCGTCGGGCCCTCCACAAAGAATCACCGCGCATCGGGGATGGGCTCGTTGCAGATCTTCTGCGTATCCCGCTGCGCGAACGGTCCTGAGGCCTTGCACGAAGGTCCCGTTTCGCGGTGAGTCGACCAGAACTATGCCTGCGTTGTCTGCGAGGGGGCAGAAGTGATGCTCCTCGAGCGGGCATCTGGAGTGAAGCGGCCCCAAGCACCCGATCACGTGGATCCCCCAAGGCTCCAACTCCTGCACGACGGCGTGGATGAACCGGGGATCCTCAGAGACCACGAGCATGCCGGAACGCGTCGCGCGCCTTGGGGGTCTGCGGAAACCAACGAACCTGTGGCGTATAGCCGCCATGTGCGTCTCCTCTCGGTGAGCTTCTGTCAAGGTTCGCAGTTGCCCGATCCTCCAAGAAGTGCCGTCCGGCCGTACCTGCAAGAGCCGTTCGGGGTAACGCCTCCCTACGTTTGCAGTGGTGGACTTCCCTCAGACGCTGGGGTGCTTAGGAAGGACCGGGCCTGGGCACGAGATAGTCCCGTTGCGCGGCGATCACCCCGGCGTTCCACCCCGGTGCTCTCCCTCCTATCGGCGGGACGAGGTCGATCGCAGGTATCCCAACCCGTGTGAGGAGCCAGCTGACGACTGAGTTGGAGTTCCACATGTCCCCGACATGCATCTCATCGCGCCCCCAGATGTGCCGAGGTACCGATGCTGCGAGCTTCAGCAGTTGGATCGCCTGGCCCTCATCCGCGCTGAGTCGTTGCGGGCTTTCAACTGCCTGCCCAAGATCCGCAATCGTTCCATCGCGCCACCGACGAACCTCATAACGAAAAGCCCGGAATCGGGCGAGCCAGGGCGTCCAAACCGGGCCTTCGACCGTCACGCCCCGCATCTCGGGATGGCGATCGGGGATCGGCCACGCGTCCTCGATGATGAAGCGGCCATCGGGAACCTGAACCTCGAGGGCAGTGTGATACAGCTCGCATCGCGGCCGACGTCCTTTGTGCGCTTGGATGTACTCGTACAAAAGCCCGTTGAAGCGAACGAAGTGACCGCCGGCCCCGAGCGGGAGCCAATACAGATCGATCGATGAGGTCGACTGCTTCGTTCGCTTCGCCATCCGACGCATCGTCATCTACTTCTTACGGACGACGAGTGTGTGCGCAGCCATGTCGCCGAGACGCTGCCTCTTCTCGGAGGACATGACGACGATGAATGCCAGCGCGTAACCAACCAGCCCATCGACGATCCTCAGCGCGGTTCGGACGACGGCCCTGCGGATTCCCGGCGCGCCCGCGTTGTCCTCGCGAACGACGACGATACCGGCCAGCATCTTGCCCAGCGTCTGCCCCAAGTAGCCCTCCATGAGGACGAAGTAGAGAAGTACTCCGATCCCGTAAAGGATGTTGGCGGCCACGTTTCCCATCGTCCCGTTCCATTCCCAGGCATGGGGGTTCTGGATGCCACCGAACAACACAACGAGGAAGTTGTAGGCCGTTCCCAGGATGACCGCGTCGATGAATGTCGAAGCGATCCTCCTGCCGGTTACATGGACGTCCTCTGTAGTCGCGCTGAGCGGATAGCTCATACTCCTGATGCTCGTGCTCATCTCTGCTCCTCCTTCGACCGAGGAGTTCTCCTCGATTGTCGGTGTCCTTTCTCTCCAGACTGGTCTCGCCTCGTGTCGACGGCCAGTGCTGCATGGCCGCCTTTAGAGACGACCTTTGGCACCCAATGACGACTCCTGGCGTGTCGACACCAATTCGGGAAACAAGGACCCAAGCTCGGGGGGCCAGATGGCTCTACAAAGAACCGAGCGATTCAGCGACGGTAAGTGCCACCGTTGCTCGATCGAGAAAGGGGCGAAAAGAATGAAATCCCAGAGGACGAGTCGACGTTCGTTCACGACAGAAGAAGCGCGCGACTTCGCGGCGGCGCTGGGCATCGACTATGTGGGCGGACCTTTCGACCTCGAGCAATTTCGTATGGGTCTCGATGTCGAGCTAGAGCACGGAAGACGCGATCCGGAGACGGACGTTACTGGGGACGATCCGTTCACCACAGGAAAGATCGCGCTGGCTCATCTGCGTGAGCTCCCCGACTACTACACCCGACTCAAGGTCATGGAGGGGGACTGATGGATACTCGACAATATTCTCGCTCTGATTCCTGGCCTCGGGTCTTGATAGTCGAAGAAGATCCGGTCCTTGCGCTCGATACGGCTAAAGAATGTTTGGCTCTGGGTCTTGAGCCCAAGTTGTGCCTGGGTCCTGAACGATCCACAAACTGCCCCGGGCTGAAGGGTGAGGCATGCCCCCGCAGCCGTGGTGTCGAAGCGACGTTCGTATCGATCTCGAGTGGCCGTCAACGGATGGCCGCCCATTCGTGCAGAGGCGGTCGCGTCGTCATCGCAGCTGAGCGTCCGTTAGGAGGCGCGGCGACTGTCGCAACCATCTGCCCTGATGTGCAACTTGGTCAGCCGTACGATCCCCGCACCGCGGCTTCTGCTCTGTTTTCGCTGGTCCGAGATGAACCTT
>JAXDJP010000403.1:0-11841 GCA_034665645.1 Actinomycetota bacterium
ACGATCATCGAGAGCAACGATCCCATCGACGTGAGGGCGGACGTTCTCCAACCAACGCGGCAAGTAAGCCATCTCGTTGTGGCCGGTGATCATCGCGATCAGTCGTAGTTTCTTCACCCGTCGAGCGCGGGGCGGATCAGAAAGACACACATGATCTCTGTACCGATGAAGGTCCACAGGAAAGCGGCGACCTTCATCCGGAACCACAAACTGCGCTTTCGCTCACGCGAGCGAACACCTCTGCCCGCCCGGATCCGGAACAGCGCCTCACCGACAAGTTGGCGCAAGGAATAACCGCCTGCCGTTTGCCTCAAGTACCACTTCCTTCTGCGGATCTGTTTCGAGATCTGGATGCATTGCGCAACGACGCTGTCCGGGGGGCGGTGGAAGGTGACGACGTCCGGCGCCCACGCAACTTCGATCTCGGAGGAGATGCGATCGATGAACTCCGTGTCCTCACCGTAGTAGAGCTCAAAGGAAAACATCCCGAATCGATCGAAGACCTCCCGCCGGTAAGACACGCCGTATCGCTTACGAAGGTCGGGGACAACCTCCGGATCGCGAGTTGCGAAACGGTAGGCGTGGTACGCCACGGTAAGCGGGTCCCCGTTCAAAGGCCTCATCGCGCTGGCCACGGCCTCGTGGCGAACGTGATGCCGAAGCCGGTTCGCGATCCAGCCGGGAGCGGCCTGACAGTCGGCCGCGAGGAACGCCACTATCGGAGACTGGGTTCGCCGGATCCCGACGTTGCGGGCCGCACCGGTTGACAATCTCTTATCTGAAACGTGTAGGGGAATCTCGATACCTGCACGCTGTAGCGACGAGCGCGGGTCATGTGATCCGGAGTGGACGAGGATGATCTCATCGGCCGGCACGTCCTGCGAGCGGATCGATTCGATGCTTTCCAACAGCCCCGGCTCGGACCCGTAGGAGAGGATCACGCAGGCGACCCCCGTTCCGTGATCCCCCCTCATGCACCTCGATGCTAACCGTGGTCCAAAGATCACGAGCACGCGTCCGCTCTCATCGTGCAACGGCAGAAAGTTCTGGCTTGAACCCTCAGTAAGACCTCGTGGCAGGTCGAAGTCTCGCCGCAACTGCTGACGGGGCGCTGAGGATGAACTCGCGGCCGCGCTGGGCGACCGCATAGACGCTCGCGACGGGGTCGATGGGACCGGCGTCGTACCCCAGTTCCTTCAAGCGGGCCCTGCAGACTGCCTCGACTGCGCGTTCATCAAGCTTGCTGAGTCCATGCCGCCAATCGCGCAAACCCGCGGTCGGCGGTTTCACAAGATGCCGTTCCCCCGGGGGCAGCTCTTTGCCCCGATAATGCTCCGGATAGTCCATCATCTCGGCGGCGTAAGGCTCCTCGAGGAAATCGCACACCCGGTGCATCGTTTCTTCCGGCCGCGCGATCAACTCGTCTAACCGGACCTCCAGATAGGTCCCGGGCGTAAGCCTCGCTCCCTCGCGTCGCGTCTTCTTGATCTTCTTCCGCCACCAAAAGGCGCCGCCGACGGCCGTGCGCGGCCCCCAAGGCCGATCCGCCAACGAGGCGGCCACCTCCCGCCCGTCCCTGATCATGTGGATGAAAAGCGCGGTCGGGAAAAGCTGTTGCAGGTAAGGCATGTATGCCGCGTAGCCGGGGGTCTTGTCGCCCCAACGTTCCTTCTTTCGCCATTTCGCGTAAGCCTCGAACGTCGCCGCAAGGAGTTCCGGGTAATCGCGCGGCCCAACATCAGCGACATGGTCCCGAAGGATCTGCGGATCCATCTCCCAGGCGACGAAGCGGGGGTGTCTCACGATGTCCTCGACCGAAACCTCGCCTCCCCCGAGACTCATCTTCTGTTTCTGCCTCAGACCGATGATGAAATGGGATTCATCAGGGATCGCGAGACGCGGATGCTCGTCCAATATCGATTTCATCAGTGTCGTTCCGGAGCGTGGCGAACCGACTATGAAGAAGGGGGGCTTCCGGGGTGTCATGTTCCTATTCTGCACCGGCGGAAATCGAGGGGGCGATACTCTTCAGCTGGTGACGTCTGCGAAGGTGACGGTGATCATTCCCGTCTACAAGTACTACGACCACCTCCAGACGACGGTCGACAGCGTGCTCACCCAAGACTTCGACGGAGACATCGAGGTCATCGTCGGGGCCAGCGCAGACGACGCATCTCAGCTGCCCACTCTGCGACCCGATCCCAGGGTGAAGATCTGCGCTCACATTCCGGCGCTCAGCGGAGCGGCGGCCCGGAACATGGCGGCCGAGGAGGCGTCTGGGGGATACCTCGCCTTCACGGACGCGGACGTGGTCACCCTTCCGGGATGGGTCACGGAGCTCGTCGCGGCCTCTTCCAACGGTACCTACTGCGTCGCCGGAGCCATCGTCAACGGCACCCCTGATAGCGCGAGCGGGACCGTCGAATACCTCACTGAGTTTCTCGACCTGCACCCCGAGCGACCCCCACGGACCGCGTGGCATGGGGCGTTATGTAACTTGTTGATCCCTCGAACGGTGTGGGAGCGCCACGGGCCCTTCCCCGAGAACTGGCGGGGCGGAGAAGACACGTACTTCACGGTGCAGATGAGGTTGCGCGGTCTATACGTCTTCACCGGCGCGGCTCGCGTCGTGCATATGAATCGGACCGAGATGGGGCGAGCGCTCCCCCACCAATACAACCTCGGCAAATACGCGGCGCTGCTCGGTCGGCACTCGCCGTACAAGATGAGGCCCCTGGTGCGATACACGCCCCTAGCGCCGATAGCGGTCGTCGGACGCGTGGTGTCCCTTTACGCGCGCGTCGCGGGCTGGATGCCTCGGGAGCTGATCCGGACCATCGCGCTTTTCCCACTGATCGTCTTGAATCTCATCGCGTGGGGCGCCGGCCTGATCGCCGGTGGACTGGAACTCGATCGAGAGGCCTTAGCAACGCGACGGGGCCGATCGTCGTCGTGACTCAGGCCCCATGCCCGGAACGCCTTCGTCGTCCCGACACCCCGTAAAGGGCTTTCTTGGAGAAATCCTGTTCTTCACGTCTGCCGCCTGAGAGCTCCACGTACCGTTCGACACCCTCTGCAACAGACCCGTCGAACTGCATGACGCCTGCATCGAGGATGATGACGCGGTCAGCCTGCGACGACACGAGATCTAGGTCGTGCGACACGAGCAATACGGCGCAACCCTCGTCGCACAGCTCGCTAACGCGCCGTAGGCACTTCTGCTGGAAGTGCTCATCCCCCACCGCCAGGACTTCGTCGACCAGGAGCACCGACGGCTGACTCTCGACCGCTAACGAGAAACCGATGCGGAGACCCATGCCTGCGGAGTAAGTTCTGAGCGGCGTCATCATCGTCGCCTCATCGAGCTCGCTGAAAGCTCGGACTCGCTCGTACGAAACGCGAGCCTCCTTCCGAGTCATCCCCGTCAGCACGCTTGCTATCAGGAGGTTCTCTCTCCCGGTCAACTCTCGGTTGAATCCTGCGCCGAGATCGACCAGTGAGGCGACGCGGCCCTGCGTGCGGATCTCGCCCTTCGTCGGATTCAGGACGCCGGCCACGCTCTGGAGCAGGGTGGACTTCCCGGAGCCGTTCTTCCCGATAACCGCGACCATCTCGCCCGCAGCCACGCTGAAGGTGACATCCCGGAGAGCCCACGTGATCTGCCCCCGCCGCCGCCAACCGCGCCTGGACTTGACCGCGTAGCCTTCCCAAAGATTGCGAACCGAGATGGAGTCCATCACACGTCCTTCGGGAGGTTGCGGGAAAGGATGCGGAAGATCGCGCGCGAGCCGACGAAACACCCCACGCAGAGCACGAACATCAAAACGAAGTCGCCGGGTTTCTGGATGCGGCCGTAATAGAGAACGCTTCGAAACTGGCCGACGATCAGGTTCATTGGGTCGATGGATCGGAGGAAATGCATGCTCGTGGGGGCCATGTCCGGCCTGTAGACGATGGGGACGATGAAGAACCAGAGCGTGAGGATGTTCCCGAGCACCAGACGGAGGTCCTGGTTGTAGACGTCGATCAACGACACGAGCATCGACAGCGCCATCACCAACAGCATCAATGCAGCTATCGGGGCAACCAACGCGGGAAAGAGTGCCCACGGCAGATGACCGACGACGGCCAGGTAGCCGACGAACCCGGTCAGGGCGATCATGAAGTTAACCGCGTGGCCACCGACTGCCCCCAGAGGAAGGAGCTCGTAAGGGAACGGCGATTTCCGCACCATCTCCGGCTCTGCGGAGATCGAGGTGATCGTTTTCCCCAACGCCTGCACGAGGAACGACCAGGGGATCAGGCCGCACAGGAGGAACTCGGGATACCGCTCCACATCGGCATTGAAGACTTGCCCGAAGACGAAAACGTAGAGGCTCATCAAGAAGAACGGAGAAACGACGGGCCAGAAGGTCGCAAGAGACGAGCGTTTCGCCCGTAGCCGGACGTCTCTCTCGATGAGGGTGAGAAAAAGATCTCGTGTGTGGATCGCCTTGCGAGCTTGCGCGATCATCCGGTACTAGAGGTCCCCTGCGGCATCCGCTAACTCTAGGAGCTTTTCGCCTCGGCCTGCGCGGGCGATGACTTCCTATGGTGATCTTTCGGGGGCTTCTCCTTAAGGAAAAGCTGCATCCGAGCGCTCTGGAACGCGGCGGCGACCGGGCCGGGCCGGTAGCGCTGGCCCATCCCTTCTGGAGGGAACCTGCCCTTCGCTCCCGGAACCCCTCCGAGCAATACCCAAACCCTCCGGGGCAACGGCTTCTCCTCAAGCGCCGCCTTAGCTCCGAGCCCAGGAGCCAGGAGACTGCTCCCGTCGTTCAGGACGGGTGGGAGGAAGGGGAACTCCAGCCTCGGGGGCACGTCCGGAAGGCTCCGGTAGTAGTAGTTGAAGAGGACCGCGGTGGCCAGAGAATCGAAGAGGACCGTGTCCCCGTCGTGGACCTTTGACAGGAAGAAGGTTGACGCGTTTCGCCACGGCCCGTCCTTGTAAGCGGGGGGGTCTTCGTAGAACCGGTTCAGGCTGACGGCGCTCAACGCTAAGACGGTGACGAACACCCCGATCGAAACCCACCGGGCCCCGGATCTCGTGACGCCGACCGCGACGGAAAGGATCAGACCCGGCAAGGCGATCGTTAGGTACCGCAAAACGAACATCGGGATGATGAACGACCCGAGGATGCTACCCACCACCGGAACGAAGAACATCGCGAGTGCGAGCGCGTATGACCAGTCTTTGTCGCCCTCCTCTTTGTTCACCAGACACTGAACGAACAGCGCCGCTCCGATACATATGAGGAAGAGGTAGCCCACCAACAACCAGCCTTGCTGGCCGAACAGCCCCCCCAATTCCTGGGCAATGGTCGATCTCGCCGGGAGATGGATCCACGTCCATCGTTCATCTCCGATCGCGAGCTTGAGAACCGGAGCGGCAGCTAGCGCGCCGGCGAGGAGAACGCCCGCAGCGATCAACATCAGTCTCAGTCTTCGGGCTCGACTTGCCCTGAAGACGAGGGTCGCACCGGCGTGAGCTATCAGGATAAAAAGTGAGAAGGCATGCGCCAGCACTGCGAGAACGCTTACCAGCGCGTAGAGCACCCAACGTCCTTTCCCGCCGCGGCGTACGGCATGGATGAACAGCAGGGTGGACAGGGTGACCAACATCAGAGCGAGTGAATAACCGCGCGCCTCCTGAGATTGTTCAACGAAGAAGCTGTTGACGGCCAGCAACACCGCCGCGACCATCCCGACCTGCTCGTCGAAAAGCTCCTTACCGACAAAGAAGATGAGAGGGATCGAGGCGACCCCGAAGATGACTGACAAGGTCCGGATGGTCGCCTCGCTATCACCAAGGTGAAGCCAGAAGTGGAGGATCAGGTAGTAGAGGCCCATGCTCGGATCGCCTCTGGTGACCGCCTTGATCAGATGCGCGCCTTCGAGCTTCCCGACGGCGAAGCTATAGGTCTCGTCGAACCACAGAGCCCGCGCCCCGATCCGGTGCAGCCCCAAGAAGATCGCGAGACCGATCGCTCCGAGCACGACAAAGTGGCTGGTTCTGATGGTCGCGAACCGTTCGCGCTCGATCGCAGTGGCATCGACGGCCTCCGGTACAGCGTGGCGTCGCGGAAACGCTAGACGTCGCAGAGGTTAGAAGTCCTGCTAGCTAGGCAACTGGAGATAGCCCGAGGTGGCTACGCCGCACTCGTAATCGGTGTCCCCGATGGTGAATGTCTTCGGCAGCGCACGGGCGTAGTACTTGCCGTTGGGGTTGCTGAATCCACGCGCCTGCCAGACGTTGTTGTCGCCCGTGTTGAAGACGCCGAGGCGCCGGTCGCGACCCGGTCGAACCTTGAACAATCGAACGTCTCGATCCTTACGGCACCCACCCTTGGCCGCATCCAGCCATCCCCAGAAGGTGTCGTTCTTGTTGGACCAGCGGATGTGGACGTGCGTGGGGATGAACTTCCTACCGTTGGGACAACCGCCGTTCCGCTGCGGCCCGGCTTGATCGTCGCACTTGTCCTCGGAGTTCGGGATGCCGTCTCCGTCCAGATCGCACTTGCCGGCCGTCGCATCGGGGTTGCACGGATCGCCCGTTGCAGGGTCTTGTGTGTCGGGCACACCGTCGTTGTCGTCGTCTGGATCGCAAGCGTCGCCCAAACCGTCGCCGTCTGTGTCCAGTTGCGAGGGGTTTGCAACGTCATCGCAGTTGTCTTGCGCATTGTTGACGCCGTCGCCATCGGTGTCGCACCCGTCGGCGCTCGGGACACAAGGGTCTAGCGGGCTGGGATCTTGTCCATCGGGCACGCCGTCGTTGTCATCGTCCGGATCACTACCGTTCGGGATCCCGTCGCCATCAGTGTCACAGAGAGGGTCGTTGGGGTCGGGGTCGCAAGCATCCCGAGGATCAGATCCTTGGTGCTCTTCCTTATTGTTGGGCTCTTTATCGCCGTCGATGTCGTTGTCACACGCGTCGCCCTTGCCGTCCTTGTCGAGATCGGCCTGGTTCGGGTTGTAGACCGTCGGGCAGTTGTCGGTCGATGGCGGGACCCCGTCCCCGTCGTCGACGGGCAGCGGACATCCACCGTTGCTGGCTGGACCCGGCTGGGTCGGACAGTTGTCGTTCGAGTCGGGGATGCCGTCGTGATCGGTGTCTCGTTGCGCGGCGGAACAGCCGTTCGAGTCGACCGGAGCGCCGGCGGGGGTCCCGGGACAGTCGTCATCCGAGTTCGGCACACCGTCGTTGTCGTCGTCGCGCTGCCCCGCGGAGCAACCGTTCGAGTCGACCGGAGCGCCGGCGGGGGTCCCGGGACAGTCGTCATCCGAATCTGGAACGCCGTCGTTGTCGGTGTCGCCCGGGGCTCCGGGGCAACCGTTCGAATCGACCGGAATGCCGGCAGGGGTCCCGGGGCAGTCGTCGTCCGCGTCGGAAACGCCATCGTTGTCGGAGTCTTTCTGGCTGTCGGAGCAACCGTTCGAGTCGACCGTCTCTCCGGACGGCGTGTTCGGGCACTGATCGTCAGCGTCACTAACGCCATCGTTGTCGGAGTCTTTCTGGCTGTCGGAGCACCCGTTTATGTCGACGGTCTCTCCGGACGGCGTGTTCGGGCAGTTGTCGTCCGGATCGGGGATGCCGTCGTTGTCGGAGTCCGGGCAGCCGTCCCCATTGACGTCCATGCCGGGAGCAGTCCCCGGACAGGCGTCGTTATTGTCTTGGACGCCATCCGCGTCCTCATCCGCGGGCGATTCATCGTTGTCGTTCGGCGAAGTGCATTGCGCGTCGTCGGGGAAGTCGATGTGGGTGTCCAGGTCGTTGTCGATGCCGTCATTGCACTCGGGAGGTTGTCCGCAAGGGTTGTACGGATCCGAAGGCGGAGGGCCGGATGGATTCCCGTAAGGACCACAGTCCGCTAGCTGCGGACCGGCGACAGCTCCGAACGCCGCAAAAGCGCCAAGCAGGACAAAAAGGATGGACAGTGCAAGGAGAGGGGTGGACTGCATCCATCGAGCACGCGCAAGTCGTAACCGCATTCCGAGAACCCCTCTATGAACGAGCCCTCAGAGTATCAGTGCTAAGACGGCGAAGGAAGAAGAATTCAGCTGAATGTGATCAAGAAAGTAGGCCAGGGTTACAGGTAGCTATCGCGGTTCCTACCCGCCAACCAGCAAAAGTCCGTACAGTGTCCCGATGGGGGCGACGAACGATGGGCTTAAGCCCGCCATCAGCGTCTGCATCGTCACCGCGCGGCGCTCACCTCATCTGCGGCGATGCCTCGCCAGCCTTAAAGCTCAGGTCGAAGCCCCCCCGTGGGAGCTGCTCGTCAGCGCGAATGGTGATTCGGCCGTCGCAGACGAGGTCCTTGCGACCTTTCCGAAGGCCGTCGTTCGATTCACCCCACGGGCCAATCCCGGCAATGCACGCAACCTCGTCGTGCCACTTGCCACCGGCGAGTTGATCCTCTTTCTCGACGACGACATCGTCGCAGAGCCACATCTCCTGAGCCGGTTGCATCGGCTCTCGCAGGCGCACCCCGAGGTCTCGGTGTTCGGGGGTCCAAACCTCACACCCCCCGGAAGCTCCCGCTTCCAGTTCGTCCAGGGCGCGGTCCTGAGCTCGATCGTTAGCTCCGGTCCAGTTCGAAGGCGCTACGGGCCCCACCCCGCAGCGAAAGCAGACGAACGGTTCTTCATCCTGTGCAACCTCGCAGTCAGACGACGCGCCATGGTGCCCTTCGAGCACGACCTCGTCTGCGCCGAAGAGAATCGCCTCTTGACCGAGCTGGGCCGCCGCGGCGGAGCGATGCTCTACGACCCTTCGCTGATCGTCCATCACGAACGGCGGCCCGATCTTCGAGGCTTCGTGCAGCAACTCTTCAAATACGGAAGAGGCCGCGGGCAAGTGATGGCGCGCGACCCTCGCTCGATCCGCTCGGCGCATCTAGCGCCCGCACTCTTACTCGTTTATCTACTCGCGCTCCCATTCGTCGGCGCCGCCATCCCGGTGTCCCTGTTCGGTGCTGCGGTATACGTCGCGGTGGTGGTGGCAAACGGTGTTGTGGTAGCACTCACCTTGAAGAGAGCGAGTGCTCTGCCGATGGCTGCAGGAATGACTTTCTTGGTCCACACCGTTTACGGAGCGGGGATCTGGAGTGGGCTATGGGGGGCATTGACCCGCTCTAGCCATGCTCCGGTGCCGGCAGAACAAAGTGCGTCGACCGACGCCGAGGTCCTTGCGGAGTAAGGGCCGACCGGTCCTCAGAGGGGAAGGTAAAACCTTCCCTCAGACTGGGCACAATTAGCTATGGTCGTTGGGCGCCGGCCTACTTACGATCGGGCAGACGACTAAGAAGGGGCCGGGTGCGCATGAACCGTCTGTGGGCTTCGCTCGCGGTGCTCACCCTCTTCTTTAGCGCAGGTCTTCGATTAGACAGTCCTTTAGCTCTGGCCAGCGGTGGATTGACCTGGCAGGACGGCAGCGGCCACGTCGAGGGAGTCTCAGGTTACGCGACCGAGACGGACGACGTCACGATCTCCCCCTCCCATCTGAACCTTGATGCCTTGTCGGGCTCGATCTCGGTGCACACGGTGACCAGGATCATCGACAACCAACCGATCCCACCGAACTGCGAGCCAAACCAATCGGAATCGCACCCCGGGGTCCAGGAATGGTCGTTCGCTAGGGTCCTTCCAGGTCAGAGCGCATATGGAGGCGGCGAAGGCCACTCGGTGCCGGCAAGCGGCACATGGGACGAGATCTCGAAGGGTTGCCAGGGAAGCTTCAACGACTCAACCGACACCGTGCAGCTAACGATTCCGGCGTCGGCGTTCGCAAATCTGGGATGGGGGTGCTACCAGACCGCTGGGGGAAACTCCGGCCTCTACCTCGACGGTCAGAACGCCAACGGCACCGTTGCAACACTAACGGTGCGGGACGCGGCGCATCCCGATTTCGAATGTGCCGCGACGACTGATACCGACAACGACGGCGTTGTCGATCAATGGGATAACTGTCCGACAGATTCCAACGCCGACCAAGCAGACGCCGACACAGACGGTACTGGAGACGTCTGTGACAGCGACAGTGACAGTGACGGCGACGGCATCCCCGACGACATCGATAATTGTCCTTCAGACGTGAACCCCGACCAGGAGGATTCGAACGGGGACGGGGTCGGAGATGCGTGTGAGTTGGGTGTCACTGCGCACGCCGACTGGAAGATGCCGCCACAGACGATCGATTCCGACAAGGACGGGGTCCTCGACCACTACTTAGCCAACGGGGAGCAATCTGCCCCGGTTTCCAGCGACGGCAAGTACCGCGTCGTACTAAACGGCTGCAAGTCCGAGGGACCGATCGTCAAATACTTCTGGGTAGTCGACGGTGGAGTCCCGGAAAAGACCGGAGCATGCACTTTCCCGACGCGAATGACCGAAGGGGACCACGACGTTCTCTTGACCGTTCGGTCGGCCGACGCTCATGAATCTTCGGACCACGTCATCATCCACGTGAAGAACTTCTTGGTTCTTGGACTCGGCGACAGCTACGGGAGCGGTGAGGGAAACCCGAGGAAGCCGGCGAAGTGGGGACGACTTGATTTCATGTCTTACGGACCGATTTTCGGATTCGTGCCAAAGCCAAGCCAGAATGCCGTGTGGGATAACCAGCCCTGCCACCGTTCCGCTTTTTCGGGTCAAGCGCTTGCTGCCGTGGCACTCGAGAAAGAGGACCCGCGTTCCTCTGTGACGTTCGTCCATCTCGCCTGCTCGGGCGCGACTGTCTTCAAAGGCATCCTCGGCCCTTACCTCGATCCGCCGGGGGGGAGAACGGACGCACAAACGAGGCAGCAGCGTCCACAGGTGATCCGGGCGCGTCAGATCGCAAATGGCGAGAAGTACGACGACATCATCCTCTCGATCGGGGGGAACGACATCGGATTCGCTCCGATCGTTAAAGCATGTGCCACCTTCAATAATTGCGCGCTGAAGCGATCGGGCAACCCACAGGCCACTCTCCATGAACAGACTGAAGGGAAGCTGGCGAACATACCGACGCTGTACCGGAGGGTGGCCGGCTGCCTTTCGGAAGTCGCGCAACCATGTCAATTGCAGAGTGGCGCAAGCGTTCCGAACCTGGGGGCCGAGCCGTCCAGCGTCTTCGTTACGGAATATCCAGACTCAACGACGAACGACAACGGAGCTACCTGTTTGTCGTTCCTCCCACTCGGCACAGGTGTCACTTGGAACGAGTCATTGTGGGTCGGTTCGGTAGTCCTGAACGGGACTGCGGGCACCACCTACGATTTTTCGAAGACGGATCTCAATGGTCATGCGATAGGCGAGGACGTGACGCTCCAAGTCACCAGCGACGGCTTGGATAGCGGGATGTATAGCTCGGCCCACGACAGCGGTTGGAACTACGTGAGCGGCATCTCGGGAGATTTTAAGGGCCACGGTTACTGCGCACACGACCATTGGGTCCGCAGGATCACCGAGAGCGTCGGCCTGCAAGCCGACGTAAACGGGACCGCGCATCCGAACCATGCCGGGCACCAGGCGTATGGGGACGAGATCTTCAAAACGATGTTGGTCAGCGTCGACATACCGGTGGACCCGCCCACGCCGGTTCCTTGAACGCGGGGGGAGCAGCGCGCAATACAGGCGATAAGGCCATGCGCAACTTTTAGGCCCAGCGCCGTCTATCGAGAACGTCCCTCGACATGGAGGATGCATCGGTTAGCACGGGCCCCGGGACCGCGCCCGCGGGAACCCAATGATTCGCCCTTGGACACGCTGCCCACCGTCCAACCGGCGCGTTGAGGCGATCTGTCGGTGTGTACACTCCGA
>JAXDJP010000404.1:0-6573 GCA_034665645.1 Actinomycetota bacterium
ATGACGGGGATCGCGAACGCGAGCGTCTTGCCCGATCCCGTTCGTGATTTAGCCAGGATGTCCCGGCCGGCCATCGCATCCCGCATGACGAGATCCTGGATGGCGAATGGTTCCGTGATGCCCTTACGTTTGAGGGCCCCGCGCACGGGCGCGGATACGCCTAGCTCGGCGAATGAATCCAAAAACTGTTCAACTCCTTCGGTGCAGCGTTATTCGGCTGCTTTAGCGGGAGATTCGAAACTGCCCGCACCGCCTAAAGGAGGAACCGGAGAACAAATCCCTGGGACTCAAATCTGTCCCATCGATTGCAACAACCACCACAGTACACGTGAAATTCCCCCAACCGTTCTAAATCACTCTCTGCCACCCTCGGGAAATCGCTGTGACTCAACGGAACAAATAGCCCAAATGGGCCATTGCGGGTCCCTCCGTGTCCTAACTAGAGTTTTCCTGCCTCGTTTCGCGAGGGCTATTAATCGCGGGAGCCAGCCCGCTTGAGGGGGTACCGGTGAATCGATCGTTGCGAGCGTCCACGTGCGGCGCAATCGCGTTACTTACAACGCTATTTCTCCCTTTGGGGTCCGCCTCAGGCGAAGTTGCTTGCACGATCAGAGGTACCGCCGCCCCCGAAAACCTCGTGGGCACCTCCGGACCCGACGTGATCTGTGCGGGTGGAGGTGACGACACGGTTCTGGGCCGGGAAGGTGACGACATCATCTTCGGCGGCCGGGGGGCCGACACCGTCGACGCTCGGGGTGGTGCCGACACGGTCTATGGCGGAACCGGCCGGGACAAGCTGGACGGCGCCGCCGACGATGACTCGCTGTTCGGACAGGTCGGCGCGGACATGCTGTACGGCGGCGGCGGAAACGACACGCTCGATGGCGGGCTCGGGAATGACACGCTCGACGGCGGGGCCGGCACGAACTCGTGCACCGGCGGCGGTGGCGACGACACCCTTCTCGACAGCTGCGACGTCGACCCACCGAGGTTGGAGGCCTTCTCCTTCAGTCCTGACGCAGTCGATACGTCACAACAGGGACAGCAGATCACTTTCAAAGCGGTGATAACCGACGATCTCGCAGGTGTATCCGACGCAGTCGCGATCTTCACGAGTCAGGGCACTCAATACATCCCGGTGAATTTCGGAACCCTTGTGGAGGGGGTGCTGGGTAACGAATATGTGCGGACCGTCACGCTCCCTCGGAACTCGGAGCAGGGAACCTGGAAGCTCGACCAATTCATCTTGAGGGATGGGGCTGGGAACGAGGTGCGCAAGACTTATGAGGACATCGTTGCCGCAGGGTTTCCGGCTTCGTTCGAGCAGACGGGCACCGGAGATTCACAACCCCCGGTCCTCCATGACTTCACGTTTAGCCCAAGGTCGATAGACACGTCCCAACTCTTGCCCCAGACGATCAAGTTCACGGTCCACGTCACAGACGACATCACTGGTTTCGATTACGGCGGCATCAACTTCCGAAGCGAAGCCAACACTTTGGAGTACGTGAGCTTTTACCACCCGAGCCTCCCGATTCCCCTCCCGTCGGTTCCTGTGCTTCCCACTCCGGAGGAGGATGTTTACGAAACAACGCATTCTTTTCCGATGAACATTCCGCAGGGAACCTGGACGGCGCAGCAGTTGTGGCTGGTGGACCACGCGGGCAACAGGCTCACCTTGAACGCCACCGAATTGGAGGCGATGGGATTCCCGACTACCTTCGAGCAGACCGGTCCCGGGGACTCGACGCCCCCCCAACTCCACTCGTTCTCCTTCACGCCCAAGGAAGTGAGCACTTCCCTCGGCCCTC
Organism: Actinomycetota bacterium; assembly: GCA_034665645.1. GTDB lineage: Bacteria > Actinomycetota > CADDZG01 > CADDZG01 > WHSQ01 > JAUJNU01. Next base: position 1,812 of record JAXDJP010000404.1, read on the forward strand.
AGACGATCGTTTTCACGGCCGAGTTCTCCGACGATCTCACCGGTTTCGCCGGCGCGCAGTTCGAGTTCGTCAGTCCGACGGGCGTACAGCGACAGTCGGTATTCATGACTCAGCCCCTGCCAGGAGTGACTCCCAAGACGACCTACGTCGGAACGCTCGAACTCCCCCGTTACGCCGAGCAAGGGACGTGGACGCTGGACCGGGCCAACTGGGAGGACTCCGTCTACAACGCTGAGTGGAACGTCCAGCCGGAATGGTTCGCGGAACGCGGGATCGAGACGACGTTTTACAACGGTCCCACTCTCTAGCGATATTCGGCACCGCGTTGGAACCGGTGGTACGAAAAGAGTCTGCCGACCAGTAGGAGGAGCGATGGAGATCTCCGATGCGATCGGATCCATCCGCGTCGTACGTGAGTTTCGCGACGAACAGATGCCGGAGGAGGACCTATCGCGCATAGTCCATGCCGGTCGACGCGCGGGAAGTTCGAAGAACCTGCAGCGGTGGGGATTCATCGTTGTGCGAGACAAAGATCGCTTGAGGCGGCTGGCCGAGGGCGGCCCGTTCGCGGGTCACGTTGCGGGAGCGGCCGCCGCTATCGCGCTTGTCACTCCCGACCCACGGCCGACCGACGTGCCACTCTCCGTCATGTTCGATCTCGGACGCGCTGCGCAGAACATGGTCCTAACGGCGTGGGATCTCGGGATCGGCAGCTGTCCCGCAACCGTCTACGAGCATTCCGTCGTGCACGAGGAGCTCGGGATCCCAAGCGATCACTACTGCGAATACATCCTGTCGTTCGGGTACCCCGCGGACCGTTCGGTCTTCGATCGGCCGAAGGAGCCAGGCGGTCGACTATCGATCGACGAGGTTCTCCACCGGGAGACGTGGTAGCCCAAAGAGAGAAGCCCCCTGCGTGCGGGAGGGGATCAACCAAGCGCATGCAGGAGGCTTCTCCTTAGATTGAACCCCCGGAGGGTCTCACAAACGAGTACCCAACCGGGGGATTTCTGGGGCGGTCAGAAGTAACTAGACGAACCAGGGAAGTCGGTCGCGTGAAGTAACCCTCCAGCCCTCCGGCGCGGCGTGAAGACATAGGCGACAATCGGGGCAGCATGCAGCCCGACACGCACTACACCCAGAGCACCGGCGGTGTGAACGTCGCCTATCAGATCGTTGGAGACGGACCCCGCGACCTGGTGATGGTCCCCGGCTGGATCTTCCACGTAGAGATCGCCTGGGAACACCCCGCATTCGAGGCGATGATGCGACGTCTCACCAAGAGTTTCAGGGTCATCCTCTTCGACAAGCGCGGGACCGGTCTTTCCGATCGGGCCGCCGGGGCGTCACCGATGGAAGAGCGCATGGACGACGTCCGTGCGGTGATGGATGTCGCCGGCTCAGAGAGCGCAACGATCATGGGCTGGTCCGAAGGCGGGAACATCAGTCTGCTCTTCGCCGGGACCTACCCAGACCGGACGGAAGCTTTGGTTCTGTACGCCACCGCTGCTCGTTACTCACCCGCGCCCGATTACGACATCGCCATGAACGCAGAGACGCTCGCGCTCGGTCGAGATGTTCTGGCGAATCGCTGGGGGGAGGGGCTGGGAGCCATGATCGCGGCCCCCAGCAGATTGGACGATCCCGCCTTCGTCAGATGGTTCGGTCGCTACGAACGGATGACGGTTAGTCCGGGAGAAGGCCTCGCGCTGCTCGACGTGAATCTGTCCATCGACACTAGGGCGATCCTCAACACGATCCGCACGCCCACCTTGGTGCTTCACAACACGGGAGATCAGCTCGTTCCCGTCGAGGGAAGCCGGTACTTGGCGCGACATATCCCCGGGGCGCGCTTGGTCGAGCTACCGGGGGACGACCATCTCTTCTGGTTCAGCAACACCGACCAAGTGGTGAGCGAGATCGAGAATTTCGTCCTCGGAAAGACGGCGGACGACGATCCCGAAAGGATCCTGTCGACCGTCGTCTTCACCGACATCGTCGACTCCACCGACCACGCCAGCCGATTGGGCGATAGCCGGTGGAAAGAACTCTTGGATCAACACGATCGGATCATCCGCGAAAGGCTCCCGCATTTCCGAGGGAAGCTCATCAAGACAACGGGCGATGGGATGCTGGCGACGTTCGACGGCCCCGCTCGCGCGGTTCGGTGCGCTTTGCGGCTTCGTAGAGACATGTCTGACCTCGGCTTGACGGTGCGCGCCGGCGTGCACACCGGAGAAGTGGAGATGAGAACCGACGACGTCGGCGGGTTAGCGGTGCATATCGCAGCTCGGATCGCAGCGATCGCGGAGCCGGGAGGGGTGTTTACATCGCGAACGGTTAAGGATCTCGTTGGTGGAGCCGGCATCTCCTTCGAAGATCGAGGTGTTCACGACTTCAAGGGCATACCCGAACGGTGGCGCGTGTTCGCCGCAGGCTGATCATCTGAGTTCTGCGCGTTAACTCTCGCAGTTGACGTTCTGCTCGCCCCGGATACACGCATCGGTGCCCGGCCCCCCGTCCAACTCGTCGTGATCGTGGTCCTCGGCTTCCAAGGTGTTTTCCCCGCCGTCGAGCACGTCGTCGCCGCCGGCTCCTAGGATCTGGTCGTCCTGATCGAAGCCGCGCAACGTGTTCGGGCCGTCGTCTCCTATCAAGACATCGGGGCCTGCGTCGCCACCGACCCCCGCGGCTTGCCCCGGGATGGGGACCTGATAGTCGCCGCCCCCGCCCTCCAAACCCTCGAGGTTGACAAGCGTGTCCTGGTTGCAGTTCTGGGTGCAGGTCGCGCTGCGAGCGAAACCCTGAGCGAGATCGGCATAGACGCCGGTCGCGTAACCGAACACGGCGCGATCGGTGCCGGCTCCCCCGTCCAACGTCCGGTTGCCGCCGGGGCCCACGAACAACGTGTCGTCGCCGGCGTCCCCGAGCGCTTCTCCATCTCCGTGGAAGACGACCAAGAGGTCGTCGCCTGAACCTCCCGTAACGGACGTGTGCATCGGAGCGTTCTCGTCGGTCTTGATGGACCTTCCGCCGAAGACGGCGTCGTCGCCTCCACGACCATCCAGCGTGTCGTTTCCGAAATCGCCGAAGAGGTAGTTCGGACCATCGTTGCCGAAGATGGTGTCGTCGTTGGATGTGCCCTCGACGTTTTCTATCTGGGAGATCTGGTCGTTCCCGTCCCCGGATGACGTACCCACAGCGAGGTCGAGCGTGACGCCGGAAGCATCAAAACTGAAACCGAGGAGGTCCGCGCCCGTGCCTCCGTCTATCTCATCGTCGCCGGCTCCGGACACCAATTGATCTTGACCCGCGCCGCCCGATAGATGCAGTTGGTCGGGCGATTCCCCGAAGAAGGACCCTATGAGAACGTCGGGGCCTCCGAGTCCGGCGATGTCGTCATCTCCACCGTTCCCAATCATGCTTTCAGAGTCGTCGGTTCCAACGACCGTGTCGGCGAACGCGCTGCCCCAGACGATCTCGAAGCCCGAGACCTCATCGCTGCCCTCACCAGAAGCGTTGCCGGCAGAGAGGTCGACCTCAACGGGAGCCTCGGCATCGAGGAAGTTGAGGAGGTCGCCTGGACCCGAACCGCCTTCGAGGACATCGTCACCGAGTCCTCCCCCTATCTTGTCTCCGTCAACGCGCCCGGCCACGAGATCGTTGCCGCCGGCGCCCGTGAGGTCGTCGGGTCCCCCGCCGCCGAAGATCTTGTCGTTCCCCCCGCTGCCGTCGAGTCGATCCGCGCCGTTGTTGCCGCGCAGAACGTCGTTGTCATCGTCACCGGTCACGACGTCCTGGTTGCGTCCTGCGCAGATGAAGTCGTTTCCCCCACCGCCCTTGATCTGGTCGTTGCCACCGAGCCCTCGGATAACGTCCTCTCCCGGGGTTCCTTGAATAACGTCGTCACCCGGCGTGCCTGAGATAGTCACCTTGCGGCCCGCGCAGCGAGGTTCGGCGGCATTCGCCATCGCAGGCAATAGCGAGATGATGAGAGATGCGGTTGCGAGAACGATCCGTAGAGTTTTCATAGACCCAACTTAGGGAACTGCTACGACTCATTCTGTGCACAAATGCACGCTCGCTGCAGTAATCGCGGTCCGATTAAGAAACGATCTCCTGCAACCTTGGTCACCTGGATGGAGTCAGAGAGGTATGGATACAGTGAACGCGGCACGATCGAGCCAAACCGTGCGGAGTCGTGTCGTCACGCGTCGCAGGTGGGTAGTGGGGCTCGCGCTAGTCGTTCTCGTCGCGGTCCTCGCCCTCTTCTTACGCCCGGATCAACCACCGCTCCCCCAAGAGGTCGCCGGTTCTCCGGCATGGGCCCTTGCGCACTACGGGAACCCTGACGCGCGTCACTTCAGGGACAGACACATCGTCGAGATCGACTTCCTCGGCGAGCCGATGTACGTGAACAAGAATGCGAAGCGCCATTTCCTTCGGCTTGCAAACATCTTCGAGGCGCGCGCCCCCGAGTACGCGGCGACGATCGCCGGCGGCGAAACCGACGACTGGAGCTATTTCAATCGCGATATCCGAGGAGAGCGATCGAAGTCCAACCACGCCTTCGGCATCGCGATCGATATCAACGCGCTTCAGAACGTCCTGGGGACGGCCGGCGACATCCCGATGGAGGTCGTGGAGGAATGGAGGGTCGAGGGCGGCGCGTGGGGCGGCGATTTCGGACGTCCCGACCCTATGCACTTCGAAACCCATCTGACGCCGCGCGAGATAAAAGAGCGCTACGAACCCGACGGGA
>JAXDJP010000405.1:0-3203 GCA_034665645.1 Actinomycetota bacterium
ACCCACCGAGCAGCAGGGCGGCGGCCACGAGCGGCACTGCCCGGCCTGCGACGCGCACCACTTCCCGCGCACCGACCCCGTGGTGATCGTGCGCGCCACCGACGCCAGGGATCGGCTCCTGCTCGGGCGCGAGGCGCGCTGGCCGGACGGCCGCTACTCGTTGCTGGCGGGCTACGTGGAGCCCGGCGAGGCGCTGGAGGAGGCGGTGCGCCGCGAGGTGCTCGAGGAGTCGGGAGTCGAGCTCGGCGAGGTCTCGTACCTCGCCTCGCAGCCCTGGCCGTTCCCCAGCTCGCTGATGCTCGGCTTCAGCGCGGTTGCCACGGGTGGCGACCCCGCCCCCAGGGACGGCGAGCTCGCCGAGGTGCGCTGGTTCGAGCGCGAGGAGGTGGAGCGGGCGGCTCGCGGCGAGGGCCCGGTCGCGCTCTCGCCGCCGTACTCGATCGCACGGCGCCTGATCGACGACTGGCTCGCCGGCGACTAGCGGTCCGGACGCTCGGGGTAAACGTCGTCGATCGTGGCGAGCGGCGTGTACGAGGCGCCGTCGATGGCCGCCGAGATGGCCTCTCCTCCGCCCGCGAGCCTGTCGAGCACGCTCACCACACCGGCCACCTCGAAGCCGTCCTCGCGCACCCGCTCGATCGCCTTGAGCGTGGAGCCGCCGGTGGTCACCACGTCCTCCACGACGAGGCAGCGCTCGCCGGGTGCGAGCTCAGGGCCCTCGATCCAGCGCTGGAGCCCGTGCTCCTTGCGGTCCTTGCGCACGAAGAACGCCTTCACGGGCGCCCCGCCGGCGAGGGCCGCGCACGCAACCGGGTCCGCTCCCATCGTCATCCCGCCAACCGCGGTGGCGCCCACGCGCTCCGCCTCGGCGGCAACGAGCTCACCGAGCGCGCCGAAGCCGTCCGGCTGCAGGATGGCGCGCTTCGCGTCCACGTAGTAGTCGGCCTTGAGGCCGCTGGTGAGCGTGACCTCCCCGATCACGAGCGCGTGCTCCCGCAGCTCGGCCACCAATCGTTCACGGGCCGTGTAAGTCATATGTGCAGAATCGCGCTTGAAGTTCAGGGTTTGAGGGCGGGAACCGATAGTAGTCCGCGATGGGCTCCTTCGTCCGCCTCCTGGCCATCGTCAGCTCCGGCATCGTCCTGCTCGGATTCGGATTCTTCGCGACCGACGAGCTCAGCCGTGGCTCGCAGAACCAGCAGAACAAGCTGGACAAGGAAGTCACGGGCGCCCTCGTCGACCCGGCGCCGATCGCGCCGACTCCCGACCAGGAGGCCGTGCGCGAGCGGACCAACGGCACGTTCCGTGAGCTGGTCGACGACGCCAACGACGTCCTGCTCGGCCCGTTCAGCGGCCTCATCAACTCCAAGGAGCGCTGGGTAACCCACGGAGTGCCCGCCCTGCTGGCCCTCCTCCTGTACGGCTTCGGACTCGGAACACTCGCGAACATGCTCCCCAAGGAGCGCGAGACCGGGCACGACTGGCGCACGGCCTAAGCCCGTCGCCGACGTTCGCTAGGGTGCCCCCACGCAACTTCCCCTGCCGGGGGTTGTTGCTGTGAAAAGCAAGTCAAGCGCCGAGTCTGGACGTCCACCCGGGCGGCCAGAACGGGGGAACCAATTGGGTGGCAGCCGTGCCACCTCGGGGCGAATCGCGGACCCGACTTCCGCATAGCGCATCTTCCAGCGCGAGCCCGTCAGCTAACCCCGTAGGCCCGAAAGGAAGGGGACATGGATGACGAACGCCCACCGGGATCTGGCCACGCCTGAGCTCTGGAACCGCTCGCTCGACCGCTCTCGCCGCAGGCGCGAGCTACTGCCGAAGGCTCGGCGCGAGAACAACCGCAGAAAGCATCTATCCGCCGCACTGGCCACGGCGGTCGTCGCCGGGCCGGGCGCTCCCATCGCGGCCGCCCAGGTTTCGGGCGACGTGAGCGCGGCGGTCGCCGCCGAGTCGCCCGCCAACAGGGCGATCGAGATTCGTGAGGGCGGCCTCCCGCTGCGCGTGGGGAGCCAGGGCGACCTCGTCGCCCACGTCCAGACGAAGCTCGGCGTGACGTCTGACGGCGTGTTCGGACCGCAGACCGACGCCGCCGTTCGCAAGTACCAGCTGTCGGCCCGCCTCGACGTGGACGGAATCGTGGGCCCCAACACGTGGTCCGCGCTGTTCGAGCAGGCGGGCGCCAGCGGAGCGTCGATCGGCGGCTCGAACGTCCCGCCGCAGGTGCAGCAGCAGGTGGAGCAGACCCTGCAGCAGGCTGGGACCGAGCTGGCCGTCCAGGGCGACACGGGCACCGGGACCACGGTCGGTGGCCAGGTGAATGCCACCCCGCCCTCCGCGACCACACCTACCAGCCAGCCGAACACGGTGCCTGTCACGGACGCTCCGGTGGCGGGCTCGTGCAGCTCGGCGACCATCTCGACCCCGGTCAAGGGCACGGTCACGTCCCCATTCGGGCCGCGCGGAGGACGCAACCACGACGGCATGGACATCGCCGCGCCCACCGGCACGCCGGTCCGGGCGGCCGCGTGCGGGACGGTGAGCCTGGCTGGGCAGCAGAGCGGCTACGGCAACATCGTGTGCGTCACGCACACGAGCCAGTTCTCGACGTGTTACGCGCACCTGTCGCGCTTCGGCGTGTCGAATGGGGCGCAGGTCCAGCAGGGACAGGTGATCGGCTACGTGGGCTGCACCGGTAACTGCACCGGGCCGCACCTGCACTTCGAGACTCGCGTGAACGGGCAGGCGCAGAACCCGGCGCCCTACCTGTCAGGCGGCTCCTCGATCCCGGGCAAGCGGGCAAACGTGGCCGGCGCGAGCAGCGCGGGGACACAGAGCAGCTCGACGGCAACGGCCGCCGTGCAGCCGGCATCCGCCGAGACCACCACGACGACCGAGACGGCACCGACGGCTACGGCCCCGGTCCCGGCGGAAAGCGCTCCGACGGGGACCGTCGACGCGGGCACCGAGGTTGCGGCGCCGGCAGAGCCCGTTGCGGTCGAGACCCAGGTCGCAGCGCCGGCAGAGGTCGCGCCGGAGCCGGCCACGGTGGACACGCAGGTTGCTGCGCCGGCAGAGCCGGTCGCGGTCGAGACCGAGATCGCCGCGCCGGCAGAGGTCGCGCCGGAGCCGGTGGCCGTGGAGACCCAGGTCGCCGCGCCGGCAGAGGTCGCGCCGGAGCCGGCCACGGTGGACACGCAGGT
>JAXDJP010000406.1:0-3250 GCA_034665645.1 Actinomycetota bacterium
ACTCTCTGGGAGTGAATGGTGTACAGAGCGTGGAATCGGAAGCTCGCCGAGGACCCCTGCGGTAGAGAGCGGGGCAAGCCGGTCTTGGTGATCTCGAGCGTGCCATGGAACGCCCGAGGCTCCCCTCGGGCCAGCGCCAGCGCGGGAAGCGTCAGCAGGCCCGAGGCCACGGCGACTGCGATGGCCAGACGGGCCATGGGCTGACCATACCCCGGGTCAGCGGGACGCGCCACGGCTAGGCTCGGGCCGAGTCACGAGAGCTAGGAGGCTCCATGCACGCAGCAGTTCGCAGGTATCGGGTGAGGGACGTGGACGCGCTCGTCTCGAAGATCGAGGACGAGTTCGCCGACCGCGTCAAGGAGATCGACGGCTTCGTCGGCTACTACGTGATCGACGGCGACGATGGAACCGCCGCGTCGGTGACCGTGGGCGAGACGGCCCAGGCCGTGGCCGAGTCCACACGGCTCGCCGGCGACTGGGTGCGCGAGAGCGCCTCGGATCTGATCGACGGCAGCCCGGAGGTCACCGTCGGCAAGGTCCGCGTCCGAGCGGAACGCGAGAGCTAGCTAGAGCGGGCGCGACAGGGCGTGCGCCGGGAGCGGCTCGAGGTCGTTCACGAAGCCGGGCTGCGCCTCCACTCGCTCGACCCAGCTGCCGATGTGCCCGTGCCGGCTGAGGTCGGCGCCGGCGTCGTCGGCGCAGTGCACGTAGGCGTACAGGGCGATGTCGGCCACCGAGTAGTCGCCGCCGGCCACGAAGTCGCGGCCGTCGGAGAGCGCGCGGTCGAGCGCCGCGAGGGCGTCGCCCCCACGCTCCAGACGGCTCCGGTACACCTCGGGCATCTGCTCGTCTCGACCTGAGAGGTGCAGGAAGCGCGCGTACCCCAGCTCGGCCTCGACCCGGTTCTGCTCGAAGAAAAGCCACTCGTGCACGCGCGTGCGCGCGAGCCCTTCGCTCGGGAGGTACGGCGTGCCCTCGGCGAGGTGCAGCAGGATCGCGTTCGACTCGACAATCGTCTCGCCCGAGTCGAGCTCCAGGACCGGCACGCGCCCGTCGGGATTGCGCGCGAAGTGCTCCGGCGTGCGCGTCTCGCCCTTGAAGAGGTCCACCAGCACGCGCTCGCAGGGCAGGTCGAGGTGGCGGAGCAGGATCCGCGGCTTCATGCAGTTCCCCGATGAGGGGTGCTCGTACAGGATCACGTGAGCAACCTAGCCTGTGGGATGTGCGCGCACGAATAGTTCTGCTTATGGCAGCCATCGCGGTGGCCCTGCCCGCTTCGGCGCCGGCCGTGGAGGTGGCGCCCGGCGTGGAGTGGACCTCGATCACGCGCGAGGTGGGGCCGGAGCGGATCAACGTGCTCGAGCTCGACCCGGCAGTGGTGCACGGTGTGCTGTCGAACGGCCGGGTGGCGGGCCGCGAGCGCGTGAGCACCATGGGGCGGCGGATCGGCGCCGTAGCCGGTGTGAACGGGGGCTACTTCGACCCGAGCGGTGACCCGGTGGGGGTGCTCGCCATCGACGGCGCACTGCTCAGCGAGCCCGTCGACGGGCGCAGCGCGCTACTCCTGAACGCGGGCAGCGCCTCGGTTGCGCCCCTGCGCTTCAGGGGCTCGGTAACCATCAACGGCGTCACGCGTCTGATCGACGGGGTGGAGCGGACCCGCGGTCTCATACCGGCCTGCGGCGGGCGCGGAGGCGATGTGCCCACGAGCCTGCCCAACGCCGCGCTCACCTGCACGGACGCGAGCGAGCTCGTGCTGCTCTCGCCGGCCTACGGCGCGCGCCCACCTCGCGAGGGCGGGGTGGAGGCGGTGCTGCGTGACGGAATGGTGGCGAGGGTTCGCGGCCCGGGCACCGGGCCGGTGCCGCGCGACGGGCTGCTACTCACCGGTACGGGCGACGCCGCGCGCTTCCTGCGCGACGCCGCCCTGCCGCAAAGCCGCACCGAGGTCGAGCTGACGCTGTCGGCGGCGGGGCGGCCCCTGGACCTCACGGCACAGACGCTCGTGGTGGGCGGTGGCCCGCGGCTCGTGCGCGCAGGCCGCGTGGCGGTAACAGCCAGGGTCGAGGGCTTCTCGCCACCGCAGGCGCCGGCCTTCTACGGCACCTTCGTGGCCGCACGCCAGCCGCGAACGGTCGCTGGCGTTCGGCCCGACGGGACGATCCTGCTCGTGACGGTGGACGGCCGGCGTCCCGGCTGGAGCGCGGGGATGACCCTCCCTGAGGCGGCGCGGCTGATGCTCTCGCTCGGAGCGCGCGATGCGCTCAACCTGGACGGTGGCGGCTCTAGCACGATGACGGTCCGAGGCGAGGTCGTGAACCGGCCATCCGACCGCGCCGGAGAGCGTGCGGTGGGTGACGGGGTATACGCGCTCCCATGAGAGCCCTCCTGGCCACGGCTGCGATTGCCCTTGCCGGTCCCACACCTGCCCAGAGCGAGCGGGCGGTCGTGTGGGCCGTTGGGGACTCCGCCACGGCTGGTGAGGCTGCGAACCGGGTGGCCGCCCTGGTGCGTCGGGGCAGCCCGGACCGCTTCCTCTACCTGGGTGACGTGTACGAGCACGGCACCGCCAGGGACTTCCGGCTCTGGTACCACCGGCGCTTCGGCCGTCTCGCCCACATCACTTCGCCGACGATCGGCAACCACGAGTGGGACAATCGCTACAGCGGCTACTACCCCTACTGGCGCGCCCGCAAGGGGCGCCGCATGCCGCCCTGGTACAAGACCGAGGTGGCCGGCTGGGAGATCCTCAGCCTGAACTCCCAGGCGCGCCACGGGCCCCGCTCCCCTCAGGCACGCTGGCTCGAGTCGCAGCTCGACGGAGCGGCGGGCGACTGCCGCATCGCGTTCTGGCACCGCCCGCGTTACAGCGCGGGCGCCTACGGGCTGGCACGAGACCTGAACCCGCTCTGGAGTCGTCTCGCCGGCCACGCGAGGATCGTCCTCACCGGACACGACCACAACCTCCAACGCCACCGGCCGCAGCGCGGCATCACCGAGTACGTGGTGGGCGCCGGGGGTCGCGGCCGCTACAGCCTGCACCGCGGCAGCCGGACGCTGGCCTGGGGCCGCGATGACGTGGACGGCGCCCTGCGCATGGTGCTCAGACCGGGGCACGCGCTACTCGAGTTCCGCGCCCCGAGCGGGCGCCTGCTCGACCGCAGCCGCGCGTCCTGCTCACCCGGATAGCGTTCCGGCCGTGGACGAGCCCGTCGTAATCCTGTGCGGAGGCCGCGGCACTCGGCTGCGC
>JAXDJP010000407.1:0-2636 GCA_034665645.1 Actinomycetota bacterium
GCTCCACCGCGGTCTCGGCCTGCACCCGGCGCTGCTGTGCCGCGTGCTCGGCCCGCTCGACCGCCTGTCCCACCTCACCGGGCGGGCAGATCCGGCGCAGGCCGGCCCGCTGCTCGGCCACCGCGCCCACCGCCATCAGGGCATTGGCGGCCCGCCGTACCCGGGCGCTGCTCAGGCCGGCCTTGGTACGCAGCGCGGCCGGCTTGACCGGCTGGGTGTCCAGCGCTGCCAGCACCGTTCTCAGGTCACCGGTGGACGGGCCCTGGCCGGCGCCGAAGTACCTGGCCAGGCCGTAGCCGCCGGGCCGGCTCGCGAGGACGGCACGCGCCGGCTCCCCGTCCCGGCCGGCCCGGCCGACCTGCTGGTAGTAGGCGTCGAGGTCCTCGGGCGGGTCGGCGTGCAGGATCAGGCGCACGTCCGGCTTGTCGATGCCCAAGCCGAAGGCGCTGGTGGCGACCACCACCGGTATCGAGCCGGCCAGGAACGCCGCATGGGTGGCCTCGCGCTGCTTGCGCGACATCGAGCCGTGGTAATAGGCGGCCGGCAGGCCTGCCTCGGTCACCGCCTCGGCCAGCTCCTCGCTGCGCCGGCGGCTGGAGACGTAGACGATGGCGGTACCCGGTCCGCCGATGGCGGTGCCCGGTCCGTCGGCGGGATCGGCTAACTCCTCCCGCAGGATCTCCAGCACCTCGGCGTCGGCGGCCGACTCGTCGGTGACCAGCCGGCTGCCCAGCCAGATGTTGGGACGGTCGAACTCCCCGACGATGACGGCCGGATCGGACATCCGCAGCGCCTCGATGATCTCGCGGCGTACCCGGGGCGAGGCGGTCGCGGTGAGCGCGAGCACCCGCGGCCGCCCCAGCGCGGCGATCACCGCCGGCAGCCCCAGGTAGTCGGGCCGGAAGTCGTGGCCCCAGGAGCTGACGCAGTGCGCCTCGTCCACCACGAACAGCGACACCTTCGTCGCGATCAGCGCCCGCATCACCTCCTCGCGGGCCAGCTGCTCCGGCGAGAGCAGCAGGAACTCCAGCTCTCCGGCGGCCATCCGCTCCAGCACGGCACGCTGGCGTGCCTGCGGCAGCAGGCTGTTGAGCAGGGCCGCCGGCGGGCCGGCCTCCTCCAGCGCCACCAGCTGGTCCTGCTGCAGCGACACGGTGGGCGAGACCACCACCGTCGCGCCGGGCAGCAGCTGGCCGGTCACCCGGTAGATCAACGACTTGCCGGTGCCGGTGGCGAGCACCGCCAGGGTGTCGCGCTCCAGCGCCGCCTCGAGCGCCTCGGCCTGTCCCGGACGCAGCGCCACGCTGCCCAGCAACTGCCGGACGGCGGCCGAGACCTCCCGCCGGGTGGGTTGGTCCATCAAGGGCGGTGACCGGTCTGGGCCAGCCGGAAGCGGGCCAGCCGCTCGACGAGTTCCGGCAGCGCCGAGGCGGGAGTGGCTTGGATGTCGTCGAGGCAGGCGACCACGACGCCGAGAACCCGCGACAGCGGCAGGCAGCACTCGTACTCGGCGTGGAGCCGCTCGACCACCCCGGCCAGCGCGGCACGTACCTCACCCGGCAGGGCGGGGACGGTACTGGTCTCAGGATCAGGTTCCTGGGTAAGGGAAACCGCGGCCGGCGTCGCCGGCCAGGAGAGTGTCGTCACATGAAGGCAATCTGCGCGATCGTCGCGCGGTGCCGTGAGCCGGACCGGCCAGAGCTGCCGAGGTGTCCGGATCACTTCCCGCGAGACGCCCAAGGCTGCGTACCCAACCTGCTTTCACGGTAACCGATCAAGCAGTGGTTGACAAAGCGAAAGACGCAGGACGACCCCCGGTCGGCCGGCCTACGTCCCGGCCGGCTGGTCCTGGGCCTGCCTGGCGTGCTTGGCCCGCTGGCGCCGGACGACGAAAAAGGCGACGACGGCCACCAGCAACGCCAGCCCTATCAGGTTCGCGTAGTGCTCGATCCGCTGGTACTGGCTGCCGGCGAGGTAACCGACGATCACGAAGGCGGTGGCCCAGACGGCGCCACCCAGGACGTTCCAGGCCAGGAACCTGCCGTAGTGCAGCCGGCTCATGCCGGCCATGCCCGGCACCAGCGCCCGCAACGCCGCGGTGAACCGTCCCAGGAAGACCGCCTTGCCGCCGAAGTGCCGGATCGTCTCCTCGGCCCGGCCGACGTGCTCGGGTTTGAGGAGCCGGTCGGGAATCTTGGCCAGCAGCGTCTCGCCGTAGCGCTGGCCGACCCAGTAGCCGACCGAGTCACCGATCACGGCGCCGAGGATGGCGGCGACCAGCACGGGGGCCAGCGCCAGCTTGTGCTGGTTGGCCAGCACGCCGCCCAGGATCACCCCGATCTCGCCAGGCAGCACCACACCGACGAAGACGGACGCCTCCAGGGCCGGCAGCAGGAAGACCAGGCTCAACGCCAGCCAGGGCGGCAGCTTGAGGATTCCCTCCAGCAGGTGTCCCATCCCGTCAACCTACGCTCAGAACTGGCCGACCACGTCCACCAGCAGGATGCCGGCCGGGGTCGCCGGCTGCGCCTGCTGGCTGCCCGAGGCCGGCGTGGCCGCGATCGCGGGCGTCAGGATCAGCACCCGGCTGCCCACCTTCTGCCCGTTGAGCGCTGAGGCCACGGCGAGCACGTTGG
>JAXDJP010000408.1:0-2663 GCA_034665645.1 Actinomycetota bacterium
TATCCGATGCACAGCGAGCGACTGCGCTCGGTCATCCAGGGCCCGCGGATCATGGACTTCTTCGCCGGCCTGTTCGGCGTCCCGGCGCGCAGCTACGACTTCATCTGGCTGCGCCACCAGCCGCCGAGCCACGGCATTGCGCCGCACTGCGACACGGTCTTCATGGGTCGCGGCACACCGGACGTCCTCTCCTGCTGGATCCCGTTCGGCGACATCGCGTTGCGCGGTGGCGGGCTCATGCTGCTCGAGAACTCGCATCGCAGCTCACAGCAACGGCTCGCCGACTACCTCCGCCAGGACGTCGACACTTACTGCGAGAACGGTCCCAACGGCGAGGCGATCAAGACCGGCGAGATGCGCTGGGAGCACTGGCGCGACTACGCGGCGCGTAAGGACTGGAGCGGCGAGATCACCGGCGACGCGCTCGAGCTCTCCGAGGCGTGGGGCGGACGCTGGCTGACCGCGCCGGAGTACCGGATGGGCGACGTGCTGCTCTTCACCCTGCGCACCGTCCACGCCGGCACGGACAACGAGAGCGACACCATCCGGCTCTCGACCGACAGTCGCTACCAGCGCGCCGACCAACCGATCGACGAACGCTGGATCAGAGGCGAGCACGGCGAGGATCCGATCGGCCACGGGCTCGCCGCCAAGCAGGGCAAGATCTGTTGAGTCACCGCGTGGCGCCGGCCGCCAGGCCGCTCTGCCAGAAACGCTGCAGAAAAACGAAGGCAACGATCATCGGCACGATCGCGATCAGCGAGCCGACGATCGCACCCAAGTTCCCGATCTGGGTGAGGCCGACGGTCAGTGGATACCACTTCGACTCCGACAGCATCAGCAGCGGCAACAGGTAGTTGTTCCACGTCTGGACGAACGCGAACAACGTCACGGTCACGAATCCGGGCATCAGCAGGCGGAATGCGATCGAGCGGAAGATCCGCAACTCGCCGGCGCCGTCGAGGCGCGCGGCCTCGATCAGGTCGGAGTCGACGGCGCGCTCTGCGTAGATGCGCATCAAGTAGACGCCGAACGGGCTGACCGAGCACGGCAGGATGATCGACAGCGGGTTGTTGGTCAGGTCGACCTCGGCGAACAGCAGCCACGTCGGCACCGCCAGCGCCTGCGTCGGCACCATCACCGAGCCGAGGATGAACCAGAACACCAGCTCGCGGCCGCGGAAGGCGAACTTGGCGTAGCCGTAGCCGGCGGCGGTCGCGGTCAACCCGGCCAGGACCGCGCTCGTGACCGAGTACAGCACCGAGTTGCGCAGCCAGACGACGTAGGTGCCGCCGTCCAGCGTGCGCAGCGCGAACAGGTCGCGGACGTTCTGAAAGAAGTGGAAGTCGTCGGCGAACCACAGGCCGAACGTGCTGAAGAGGTCGCTGGACTGCTTCGTCGAGGCGACGACCAGCCAGAAGAGCGGAAACAGGAAGTAGGCGAGGAACGCCAGCATGAAGAGCTCGGAGGCGAACGACCTGCGTCGTCCGCCCCCGCGCCCTTGTACCCGTCTCACCCCTTGACGCCGCCGCTGCCGAGGCCGCTCTGCCAGTAGCGCTGCAGGAAGGTGAACGCGAGGATCAGCGGCACGATCGACAGCAGCGAACCGGTGATGACGACGTTGAACGCCGCCGTCGCGCCGCCGCCGGCGGTGGCCTGGGTGTTCCACTGCTGCAGGCCCACGGTCAGCGGGTACCAGCGCGGCTCAGACAGCATCACGAGCGGCAGGAAATAGTTGTTCCAGGTTGCGACGAACGTGAACAGCAGGACAGTCACGAAGCCGGGCGCAAGAAGCCGAAACGCGATCTGGCGGAAGATACGCAGCTCGCCGGCGCCGTCGATCCGCGCCGCCTCGATCAGGTCCGAAGGCACCGCGGCCTCGGCGTAGATGCGCATGAGGTAGATCCCGAACGGGCTGACCAACGACGGAAGGATCACCGCCAGCGGGTTGTTGGTGAACCCGAGCTTGCTGAACATCAGGTAGGTCGGGATCGCCAGTGCGGTCGTGGGCACCATCACCGAGCCGAGGACGAACCAGAACATCAGGTTCTTGGCCCTGAAATCGAACTTCGCGAACCCGTAACCGGCCGCCGCCGCCAAGAGCGCCGCGCCGACCGCGCTGACCAGCGAGTACGCGAGCGTGTTGCGCAGCCAGTCCCAGTAGACGCCGTCGTCCTTGGTGAACGTCTCGCTGATGTTGTCGAACAGGTTGAAGTGCGAGAACCACAGTCCGAACGAGCTGAAGAGGTCGTCGAGCGACTTCGTGGAGGCGATGAACAGCCACCCCAGCGGCATCAGGAAGTAGACGAGGAACGCCAGCATGAACAGCGTCGGGAAGAAGGCGCTTCCGGCGCCCGGCTTGGCCGGAGTCCGCTGCGAGCGAGCCTTCGGCTCGGCGGCCACGCCCACGTCGGGCGCGACGGTTGGGACGCTCATCCTCGTGCCTCCTGTCGGCGGGACGCATACATGACCAGGTACGACACCACGAACACGACGACCCCGAGCATGAACGACAGCGCGGCCGCGTAGTTGAGCTGCTGGTCGGCGAACGCGAGGTTGTAGACGTAGAGGTTCGGCGTGTAGGACTTGCCGATCACCTGCGGCGCGATGTCATAGAACACGCGCGGCTCGGCGAACAGCTGGAAGGAGCCGATCACCGAGAA
>JAXDJP010000409.1:0-2639 GCA_034665645.1 Actinomycetota bacterium
TGCTAATAGTACCAGGAGACGGATCGGTGTCGGATGGCCGACACCCGAACGACCTTGACACCGGTCCCTGCCCCGCCCAGCCTGATGGGATGAAGGGACGCCCCGCGCTGACCGCGGCTGTCGTGGCCGCCTTTCTCTGCCTGGCCTCATGCACCGGGGGCAGCGCGCCCCCGCCCGCACCGGGAACGAGCTCTCCTGCCGGGGGCGGAACGCTGCGCGTGGGGGTCATCACCGACGACGCGTTGGGGCAGTGCTCCTTTCTGTTCTGCGGACCCTCCGCCAGCGACGCGCAGGTGATGGGGCTCGGCGTGATGCAGTTCGAGGTCCAGAGGTGCTGTCTCACACGCAGCCTCCTCTCCTACAACGGGAAGCCGACCGGACAAGGAGGGGGCACCCTTCAACCGGACCTCGCTCGGGACCTCCCCGAGGTGTCGCAAGACGGGCTGACCTGGACGTTCAAGTTGCGGCCGGGCATCCGTTACGCACCGCCGCTCGACGACCAGACCGTGAAAGCGGGGGACTTCATCCGCTCGATCGAACGGGCGATGAGTCCCGTGCCGGCCGCCATGGGCCCCAACTTCGGCGAGTTCCTGGATCATTACTCCGCAGGCTTCCTCGGGCTGGGACACCTCCTCGCCGGCGGGAGCGAATACGCCTCTGGAGAGGCCGAGCACATCTCGGGCCTCAGCGCACCGGACGACGAGACTCTGGTCGTTCACCTAACGACGCCCGCCGGGCACCTCGGATCGCTCCTGGCGCAACCGGACTTCGGGCCGATCCCCGCCGACCCCTTCCATCCGGATGCGCGATTCGGGGTGGCGACGGGGCACGAGCGTGTCTCGTTCGGCTACTGGGTGGCCACCGGCCCCTACATGATCGAGGGCGCGGAGGACCTCGACTTCTCGGAGCCGCCGGACCTTCAGGTGCCGGCGATGGGCGACGCTCCCGACCATCTCTATCTCGTTCGCAATCCCTCATGGGACCCGGCCACCGATGGCCTTCGGGCGGCTCTCCCGGATCGCATCGAGCTCTCGCCCATCTTGTCGCCGGAGGTTGCGGAGCACTCGATCCGGACGGGCGCTCTCGATCTGGTGTTCAACTGGGACGCGCCACCGGACCTACTTCGCGGCGAAGCCGGGGGGGCCGGGACCCACTCGTTCGCCTCTCTCAAGGACTTCGTCGTGTACCTGAATCTGAATCTGGCGGTCAAGCCGTTCGACGATCTTCACGTCCGGCGCGCGATGAACTATGCGGTCGCGCGAGCAGAGTTTCCGCGCTTCTGGGAGAAGGGGCAGGAGGATGCTGCGGTCGCCACTCATCTGGGGCTCGACAGCGAAGAGGACAACCTCTTGGTGGACTATGACCCTTACAACGCGGCGACTGGGAATCTCAAACAAGCCCGCAAGGAGATGTCCAAGTCCCGCTACGACCGCGACGGAGACGGTTACTGCGATGGCGACGTCTGCAGCGTCGATCTCCTCGCCAAGGGCGATAGCCCGCCGGAGGTTGCCGCCGCGAAGGACATCGCGCGGCAACTACGGAAGATCGGACTGGATCTTCGGGTGGACGCACAGGGCCTCGATAAGTTCAACAGCAGCTACGGCGTTCCTGAAGCGCGCGTCCCCGCACGACTAGAGCAATGGATAAAGGACCTCACCAGCGGCGCCACATACTTCCCTCAACTCTTCGGGACGCCTCGAACGGACCTGACCCCGCAGATCAACAACTCCAACCTGGGAGCCACCGCCTCTGAGTTGAAGAAGTGGGGCTATGAGGTCCGTTCCGTTCCGAACGTAGACGATCGCATCGTTGCCTGCGACAGGTTGACGTTCGGAGCGCAGGCGCAGTGCTGGGCCGATCTCGATGCGTATCTGATGACGCAGATCGTCCCGTGGGTGCCGCTCATAAGCCTCCGAGGAGGCCGCCTGACCGCGCCGCGCGTCCGCGACATGACCTTCGATCAGTCGTCTCCGGTCCCCATGCCCTCCTTGGACAGGGTTGAGCTGGACGCGACGATCGAGCCGGGCCCCCTCCCGTCCACCGACCATCCCTACCCGAAGATCCCCGAGGGCGTTTACCGGGTGACGATCACGCGAGCGGACGTCCTTCGTTTCCAACCCAAAACCGATCCCGAGGGGCTGAGAGAGAATTCGGCCACGACGAAGATCTACATGCACGACGGCAAGTTCGCGGCCGTGTCCGATGCGAACCACGAGTTGGGCGCGCCGATAACCGTGGGCGAATACCGGGGGCAGGGGGACGAGGTCGTGTTCCATTGGCAGCGGCCCGCGTTCAACGAGCTGACCACTCCGAAGATCCGCTGGACCTTCGAGGGGAACTCACTGCGATTGAGGTTCGAGGGTTGCGGAACCCTCAACGAGTTGGAGCCGGGATTGTGCGACGGCGTCCGCTCGTTCTACGAGGCTCACCCGTGGAAGAAGATCGGTTGAGTAAGTGCCCCGCCAGAACCTCGCAAACGTTATTGGACGAAGCACTAGCGTTCGTGCACGGCCACCCAGACGGCGTTCTCCGTTACCGCGATTCCCGAGGGGCTCCCACCGGAGTTGAGTTCGATGCGATCGACGACCGTGCCGGCTCGCGGATCGATGTGCGCGACCGTGTCATCCGATGCGTTCGCG
>JAXDJP010000410.1:0-3379 GCA_034665645.1 Actinomycetota bacterium
CACTGCCCAGCACTGCCCCGGCACGGATCAGCGCCGGCCCGGCACCGTCCGGCTCAGCGGCCGAACCGCTTCGCAGGCGGCCGCTCGTCGCGGACCACCACCGCCGCGCCCGCCCGCAACGCCGCCTCGTTCGCGCCGTAGTGGTGCGCGCACCACAGCAGAGTGCCGCCGCCGCGGGTCACGGTGACCACCACGGCGCGGGCCGAGCAGCGGTCGCAGCGGTCGGCGGCCGTCAGCGGGAAGTTGTTCTGGGAGGCGAGAGAGGTCTGCATGGTCGTTGCTCCTGGGGTGGCGTAACAGGAATTCGGATCGACGCATCGCGGCGGATGGAAACTGTGCTCAACGACGCATCGCCACTCCGCTTACGCCGGGTCCGACGCCAGCCGGACGACCATCTTGCCGGTGTTGGCACCACGCAGCATGCCCAGAAAGGCCGGCACTGCCTGGTCCAGGCCGGTCACCACCGTCTCGCGCACGACCAGCTGCCCGGACGTCAGCCAGTCCGAGACGGTCGCGCGGAACTCCTGGCGCAGGTGGCCGTGGTCGGTGACCAGGAACCCGCGCAGGGTCAGCCGCTTGCCGATCGCGAGCGACAGGTTCGCCGGCCCCACCGGCCGTTCGGTGCTGTTGTAGAGCGAGATCGCCCCGCACAGGGCCACCCGGCCGTGCAGGTTCAGCCTGTCGAGCGCGGCCTCCAGGTGCTCGCCGCCGACGTTGTCGAAGTACACGTCGATCCCGTCAGGCGCCGCCTGCCGGAGCAGGTCGCGAACCGGTGCCTCGTGGTAGTCGAACGCCGCGTCGAAGCCCAGCTCCTCGGTCAGGAATTCGAGCTTGGCAGCCGACCCGGCACTGCCGACCACCCGCGAGGCACCCCGCAACCGGGCGAACTGCCCGACCAGGCTGCCCACCGCACCAGCCGCGGCGGAGACGAACACCGAGTCCCCGGCCCGGAACCCGGCCACCTCGAACAGCCCGGCGTAGGCGGTCAACCCGGGCATGCCGAGCACGCCCAGATAGCTCGAGGTCGACAGCCCCGCCACCGGTTCGACCCTCATCGCCTGCCGGGCCGGCACCAGGGCGTAGTCCCGCCAACCGAACGGGTGCAGCACCAGGCAGCCCTCCGGAAGGTCCGGCGCCTGCGAGGCCACGACCTCCCCCACCGCCGCACCCTCGGCCGGCTGGCCGAGCTGCCAGGGCGGCGCGTAGGACGGCCGGTCGTCCATCCGGCCGCGCATGTAGGGATCCACCGACATGACCAGGTTGCGCACCAGCACCTGGCCCGGTCCCGGATCGGCGACCTCGGTCTCGACCAGGGCGAAATCGGATGCGATCGGCTCGCCGCGCGGGCGAGCGGCCAGCCGGATCTCGCGGGAGTGAGTAGCCACCCTTTGCCTCCTTTCCGCGCGAAAGCACCAGCATGCCGCACGGCGGCTGGTCGGCGCGGCGGGGGCCGGCAGCGGCGAGGCGGTCCGGACGGGCCACCGCGAAGTCTAGGAAGCACCGCGACTAGAACTGATCGCGGAATTGCCGCACCTGGGCCGGCGGCGAATGCCGGGGCGCGGTGGGCCGTGCCGCAGGGCAATAACCGGATCGGCTGGTCGTTGCGACCGTGGCACGCTGAGACCACTCGAGAAGTTCCGGTCCTCAAGGAGCGTGCCGTGTTCTCAGCTGCCAAGATTCGTCGCGCGCCGGGCAGGGTTGCTGCCGGTTCGCTGATCCTGCACTCCGGACAGGTGAAGCTCAAGGGGGACGCCGCGTTCGCCCAGGCCGTGCACGCCGTGTTCTGCGGAACCTACCCGGCCTTCAAGTCGGTTCCCCCGACGGTGCTGCTCAAGGCCCTGGCCATCACCGAGATCACGGTCGGCAGCGTGCTGCTGCTGCCGCTGTTCGGAGCCCGGCTGGCGGGGTTGCTGCTGACCGGCCACTCCCTCGTCCTGCTCGGCATGTACGTGCGCACCCCCGGGCTGCACGACGAGCGGCTGCTGCCGACGCTGGCCGGCACCGGGTTCGCCAAGGACGCCTGGCTGACCGCGATCGGCACCTCGCTGGTGCTCGACAGCGCCACCTCGAAGAAGTAACCGTCTGAATCAGCGGCCATCGACCAGGCTGCCAACACAATCGAGCTGGCGTTGCAGTGTGTCGATCTGGCGGCGCAGTGCCGAAGCGTCGTCCTCGTCGACCGTTGCCGAGAGGGCTAGGGCTTCACTGGCCCGTTGCCGCGCCTCTAGGAGCTCGCCTCGCTCGTGAGCCAGCTCGGCGAGGGAGACCGCTACTTGCGCCGCCCCCAAGGCGTCTCCGGCTTTCTGGTAGGCGGCCAGCGCCTGTTGGTAGCTCTGGCTGGAGTGGGAGTACTGCCGGC
The DNA here is from genome assembly GCA_034665645.1 of Actinomycetota bacterium. GTDB lineage: Bacteria > Actinomycetota > CADDZG01 > CADDZG01 > WHSQ01 > JAUJNU01. Next base: position 2,360 of record JAXDJP010000410.1, read on the forward strand.
ACCGGCGGTACGCCTCGCCCAAGTCGTTGAGGATTTCCGCTTCAGCGTGCGGGTCCGTGACCCGGGGACGTATCTCCAGCGCCCGGGTCTGGCATCGGATCGCCTCGGCGATGTTCCCCAGCGCCAACCAGGCTTTTCCGAGATTGTTCAGGCAGACACTCTCGCCGTTCCCGTCGCCGTTGTCGTGGCAGAACTGACGGTCCATTTCGAAGAGCTCGATCGCTCGCTCGTAGCTGCCCGCGCGCCGGTATGTCTCACCCAGGTTGTTGAGCGCCACGCTGGCCCCCTGCTGATCGCCGGTCGTTCGGCTCAGGGTCAGTGATTGCTCCAGGCAGTTCAAGGCCTCCTCGTAGTGCGCGATGCTTCCGTACGCTACCCCGGTCGCGTTGAGCACCCAGGCTGTGCCGAGGTCATTGCCTGCACGACGCGTCGCGTCCAGTGCGGTGCCGAGGGTGGTCAGGTATTCCCGCCAACCCTTGTTCAGGTTGTAGTAGCTGAACATTATGATTGCCAATTTCCAGGCCAGGTCGTAGAGGCGCCATTCGGCGGCGAGCTGGACCGCGGCGGACGCGTTTCGATGCTCGACGGAGTACCACTCCAATGCAGCGTCGTACGTCGGGAACCCCGAGTCGTCCGCCACTATCGACAACACGCGCCGCCGGTGTGGCGCGAGCACCTGGCTGGCGGCATCGGCGGCATGGACGAACCAGTTCACCAGCCTCGAGGCAGCCTGCTGGCGAGCCGCCGCGGGCTCGTCATCGCGGAAACACTCGCTGGAGAAGATGCGCAGCAGGTCATGCATCCGGTAGCGGTTGCGCCGATGCTCCTGGACGAGGTGGGCCGCTGCCAGGATGTCGAGCAGCGCGCGGGCCGCGGCTGGCTGCGTACCGAGCAAGGCGGCGCACGCGTCCAGGCCAAGGTCGGGACCGGTCGCCAGGCTCAGCAGGCGGAAGGCTCTCGCGGCCTCGGGCTGCAGCGCACGGTAGGACCACAGGAACACCGCCCGGGCGCTGCTTGCCA